>NZ_JBKGGW010000025.1:0-93495 GCF_052041945.1 Pseudomonas sp. SMN11
CCCCGAAACCCCATGCCCCTGATTTTTTACGCTCTTTTTACGACCGAACCGTCGCCCCGCAAGGATACTGACCGCGCGATGCTCAGGGATGGCATGCATATCCAACCGCCAGTCCAGAGAAGCCCTTTCGTGAGCCAGCCCGCCGTCGCCGCAAACCCTCCCCATTCCAGCAAATCCAGCGCCATCGGCATGCTCGTCGCCGCAGTCGGCGTGGTCTATGGCGACATCGGTACCAGCCCGCTGTACACCCTCAAGGAAGTCTTCGCCGGGCACTACGGCGTGCAGGCCAACAGCGCCGGTGTGCTCGGCGTGCTGTCGCTGGTGCTCTGGTCGTTACTGTGGGTGGTGTCGCTCAAGTACGTGCTGTTCATCCTGCGCGCCGACAACCAGGGCGAGGGCGGCATCATGGCCCTGACGGCATTGGCGCACCGCGCCGCGGCACCCTACAAACGCTTGAGCAAGGTGCTGGTGCTGCTGGGACTATTCGGCGCCGCGCTGTTCTACGGTGACAGCATGATCACCCCCGCGGTGTCGGTGTTGTCGGCCGTGGAGGGCCTGCAGCTGGCCTTCGACGGTATCGAGCACTGGGTCGTGCCGCTGGCGGTGCTGCTGCTGGTGGCGCTGTTCCTGATCCAGAAGCACGGCACCGCACGCATCGGCATTCTGTTCGGGCCGATCATGGTGCTGTGGTTCGTCGTGCTCGGCGCGTTGGGCATTCATGGCATCGCGCAGCGCCCGGAGGTGCTGCAGGCGCTCAACCCGGTGTGGGCGGTGAAGTTCTTCGTGCTGCACCCAGGCATGGGTGTGGCCATTCTCGGCGCGGTGGTTCTGGCGCTGACCGGCGCCGAGGCGCTGTATGCCGACATGGGGCATTTTGGCCGCAAGCCCATCGCCCGGGCCTGGTTCCTGCTGGTGCTGCCGGGGCTGGTGCTGAACTACTTTGGCCAGGGCGCGCTGATCCTCGGCAACCCGGATGCGGTGCGCAACCCGTTCTACCTGCTGGCGCCCGATTGGGCCCTGCTGCCCATGGTCGGCCTGGCCACCCTGGCCACGATCATTGCCTCACAGGCGGTGATTTCCGGTGCGTTTTCCCTGACCCGCCAGGCCATCCAGCTGGGCTATGTGCCGCGCATGTTCATCCAGCACACCTCCAGCGAGGAGCAGGGGCAGGTCTACATCGGCATGGTGAACTGGGCGCTGATGGTCGGCGTGGTGCTGCTGGTGGTCGGCTTCGAATCGTCCGGGGCACTGGCGGCGGCCTATGGCGTGGCCGTGACCGGCACCATGCTGATCACCACGTTGCTGGCGTCGGCGGTGGTGCTGTTGCTGTGGAAGGCTCCACGTTGCCTGGCTGTGCCGATGTTGCTGGCCTTCCTGCTGGTGGACAGCCTGTATTTCGCCGCCAATGCGCCGAAGATCTTCCAGGGCGGCGCATTCCCGGTGATCGCCGGGATGGCACTGTTCGTGCTGATGACCACCTGGAAGCGTGGTCGCATGATCATCGTCGAGCGGCTGGACGAGAGTTCGTTGCCGCTGGAGCTGTTCATCGCCAGCCTGCAGGCTCAGCCGCCGCACCGGGTGAGCGGCACCGCCGTGTTCCTGTCCGCGCGGCCAGAGGCGGTGCCCCATGCGTTGCTGCACAACCTGTTGCACAACCAGGTGCTGCATGAGCAGGTGGTGTTGCTGACCGTGGTGTTCGAGGACGAGCCGCGAGTCAGCGCCGCCAGGCGCTGTGAGGTCGAGGCCTTTGGTGATGGTTTCTTCCGTGTCTGCCTGCACTTCGGCTTCATGGAGGAGCCCGACGTGCCCTTGGCGCTGAGCCGCTGCCAACAGGCAGACCTGGACTTCGGCCCCATGCGCACCACCTATTTCCTCAGCCGCGAAACGGTCATCGCCGGCAAGCAGCAGGGCATGGCGCGCTGGCGTGAGCACCTGTTCGCGTTTCTGCTGAAGAATGCCAACAGCACCCTCAAGTACTTCAAGCTGCCTTTGAACAGAGTGATCGAGCTCGGCACCCAGGTCGAGATGTAAGGCCAGCGCAATGCGCCACAAAGGAGCGAAATTGAGTATTAGTTGCCTTGATGCATTCACATAATGCGACTAATACTAAAGAGCTGCCAAGAAGAGGGATGGTCATGCAGACGCGCTTCGTTGTGGTTCCCGCTCTACCTCAGGAAAAGGAGTGCCTGCCCAGGCTCGCAGGCTTCCCTAAAGCATTGGGCAACGGCTATGACCTCTATGACACGATCGACAAGCTCAGGCTGGTGCTGAACTTTTCTACGCGGGCTGAAGCAGATTACGCCTGTGCCTGCCGTAATGGCCTTTTAGGGGAGCGGGAGGACAGCGCTTCAGGGGGGCGTTCCGGATGGTGCGCCGCAGAAACTTGATGCACCAGGGCGACTGACGCCGCCCCGGTGCCAACCGTTGACTCAACGATTCTTGTCTTTATGCTGAGTGCCGCCCATGCGGCCGGTGTCAGATTGGGTCTGCTTGCCGCCAGCCTGGCCACCCTGGTGCCCGGTATCCCTGGACTTTTCCCAATCCTTGTCCATCTTGTCGTCAGGTTTCTGTCCGGACTGCTGACCGCCTTTTTGCGACCCCGCCATGCCGCCCTGGCCGCCTTTCTGGCCAGCATCGCCGGCATGGGATTGGTTGCTGCCACCTTGGTTTCTATCTTTGTCTTGATTGTTAGCCATGATCGGTTACCTCAAGTCAGACACAGAACGTTCTGTGTTCACGTGTGACTGGCGAAGGTTGCGCCGCTTTGCAAAAACTTTCGGTAATTCGGACGAGGCGCTTTAACCAACCCCGGCCCAACCATTAGCGGGCGAAAGCCTGTCGATCAATGCTTCACGAGAGGCAGGCGTAGACCACCAGTTCCACCAGCATCTCCTCACGGGCCAGGCCCGCCACCACCACCGCCGCGCGGTTGGGATAGGGGGGCTGAAAGTAGTCGCCATACAGCTGGTTGACCGTGGCCAGGTAGCTGCGATCGGTGACGTAGATCAGCACCTGGGTCACGGCATCCAGCGAACTACCGGCTGCCTCCAGGGTGTGGTGCAGGTTGTCCAGGGTCTGGCGGGTCTGCGCCTCGATGCCGCCCGCGACCACCTGGCCCTGGGCATCGATGGGGATCTGCGCGGTATAGAGCGTACCGTTGCCGACGACGGCCCACTCCAGCGGTGCCTTGGAGGCGTAAAGGTCGGTCTTGATTGCCTGTTTCATTGAATGGGTCCTGAGTGTGCGGGCGTCAGTCGGCATCGCTGCCGCCGCCGGCGCCATGGCGGCGGGAGGCTTCGGTGCTTTCGACGAGGATGTGATCGGCCAGCTGCTTGAGCCGCTGCCAGGTGCTTTCGTTGACGGTGAAGCCCTGGTTCGCGGTGTGCGGTGTGGCGCCCGCGATCGGGAGGGGGCCGGCAGGCCGGGTGAACAGCACGGTGACGCCTTGCTCGAACGCCTCGACGGCAGCGGGCTGGGCATCACTGCGCAGCACAGGACTTAGCTCGCCTGCGGTAAAGTCGGCCAGGTGGCGCTGGCGTGCGTCTTCCCAGCGGGCCTGCACGTGCAGACCGCGCCCGGCCACCTTGCTGAGATAGCCCAGCAGCAACAAGCGGTTATGGCAATGATGGATCTGCAGCAGCGCCTGGCCACGGCGCATGGCCTTGTCCTGCACCAGCGCCACCGCGGTCGCCGCGCAGCGCAGCACGCTCTGGCCGTGGGCGTCGATCACCAGCTGGGTGGTGTCCTCGTAGCTCAGGGTGAAAGGCTGGCTGGCTTCGCCTTGCAGAGGGTCCAGAGCCTGTGCCAGTGCGCCAATGCCGTCCAGCCCTTGCAAGTGCAGCCAACCCACCAGTTCGGCCGCGTCCTCGCAGTCGCCAGCGGCAAAGCCCATGCCTTCGAAGGCTTTGCGGCACATCACCTGGATTTCGTTGAGTGATACACGCATGGTCACAGCTCTCCTTGCGGCATGACCGCGAAGTTCCAGTCGTCTGCGAACGGCTGGCCGATATCGCTCACCAGTGGCGCGCCTTGGAACAAGGTGATGCGTACCCAGCGGCTCGACTTGGGGTCGAACTTGCCCGCACCGAAGAACGCCAGCTTGCAGCGCAGCAGGTGGATCGGCAGCATGTCGCGGTCCAGCAGGTTGGCGCGGATTTCCCCGTAGGTACTCTGCGCCATGCCTTGCAGGCGGCGCACCGTGCCCTTGAGCGTAGGCGCAGCGATGAGCAGATGCGCGGTCAGGGCCTGCGGATGAGCCTGCAGGTGCTCGAGCACGGCGGCATGGCAGCGCTGAATGTTGCGGGCGATGCCCAGTTGCATTTCCTTTTCCGCGCCCGGTTCCTCGACACGCATGCCCAGGCGCGGTTCCTCTTTCTCGGCCGAGCGGTACCAGAAGTAGTGCTCCGCCTCCACGGCAGTGAAGTCGTAGGCCAGGGCCCACGCATACTGCTGCTCGATGAGCTCGAGCAACTGGCGCAGGGGCATCTGCGCGTCCAGTTGCCAGCTTTCGTCGGCGCCCATCTGCTCGGCCAGCGGCGTGACCTGCTCGGGGTACAACTCCAGCAGCAGGCTCACCAGCAGCTCCTGGCAGCCCAGCCCGGAGTGCGCTTCGCCCCAGGCCAGCAGCCGTGGCCAGAGATCATCGCTCGCAGGCTGGTCAGCGAGCCAGTCGGCCAGCGCCGCAAGTTCGTCGAGGGTTTGCCGGTTCTGCTGGTCCTGGCGCAAGTCTTCGGTTTGAGTCTGGCTGAGGTGCTGGCCAGCGCGCGCCAGCAAGCCTTCCAGGCGCGTCAGTCGGTCGGGCTCGGCCGGTTGCGCCAAGGCCAGGGCCAGTGCGGTTTCGCGCACACTGAGCCAGCGTTCCACCAACTGTGGATGGTTGATCAGGAAGGGCGCCATGCCTAGCCCGGTGGCGTTGCCGACCCCCAGGTAGCGTTGCAGGGCAGGGGCCAGCGGTACGGCCCGTTGCGGATCGAGGGCACGGGCCATGTGTTCGATCTGCTCGATGCTGAAATGGCGCAGCAGGTAGACCGTGAACATCTGCGCGCTGAACGGCTGGTTGAAGTCCGGGTTGTCCTGCAGGCAGCCGAAATCGGCGATGCCGAACTTGCCGTTGCCGTACACCGCGGTGGTGCGGTAGAGGTAGCCGACCTCGGCCAGTTGGCGCGGGTCGGGTTGCTGCCCTTCGGCCAGCGCCGCCAGGAAGCGGTCGAAGTTGCGCAGGCTGCGGTTGGCCCGGGACAGCACCAGCACGCGGGCATCGAAGCGGCCGGCCTCCTGCAGCGGCACGTTGCGCTGCAGGTCGGTCAGTTGCGCCGCGTCGACGTCACCGGCGACCAGCACGAAGGCAACGTCCCACTGGTCGGCAATCACCCGGTCGCTGCGCTTTTCCGGCGGCAGGTAGGCCGAGAAGATCACGCAGTGGTAATGCCCGTTCGGCGTGTCGATGCGGTAGATGGCGGTGCCGAAGCCTTGCGCATCGAGGTCGAAGCGGCTGCGCTGGATCTGCCAGCGCTGGTTCATCATCCGCCGCATGCTGCTGCGCACGAAGCTCAGCGGGCTCTGGAAGTGGCTGCCCAGCCGGGCCAGGTCCATGACCTGGCTGGCAGGGCGCAACGCGAGCGTTGCAGGTACGCTGTTGGACATTGTTGTCATACCTGGATGGATCATGTTCAGACGCCTTGTTCGCGGGCCATGTGCCGGGCGATGCGTACGGCATCCCACAACGCTGGCAGGATCACCAGCGACACCGGCACCGCGGTGATGACAATGAAGGACTGCAGGGCCGTCACGCCGCCCGCGCCGATGGTGATCAGCACCACCGCCGCCAGGCCCATGCCGATGGCCCAGAAACCACACAGCCACTTCTTCGGTTTATCGTTGCTGGACATCGCCAGCGCCACGGTGAAGGCCATGGCATCGCCATTGGTCGCCACCGAGATAAAGCTCAGGAACAGGAACAGCGCACTGATCAGGCCGCCCAGCGGCAGGTTCTGCGTCACCCCCAGCAGCAGGTCTTCGGGCTGCGCGCCATGGGCGGTGACGATGCCCGGTGTCTGCAGCTCCAGGCCAATGCCGGTGCCGCCGACCACGGTGAACCAGAACATGGTCACCAGCGGCGCGATGATCGACAGCGTCATGATAATCTCGCGAATGGTGCGGCCCCGCGAGATCCGCGCGACGTACAGCGCCACCATGGGTGCGTAGCCGATGAACCAGCCCCAGTAGAACACCGTCCACCAGTCCAGCCACTTGGGGTCGGCGCGGAACAGCGTCATCGGGATGAAGTGCTCCACATGCAGGGCGAACGCCGCCGGGAAGCCGCCGAGGATGAACAGCGTCGGGCCGAACACCACCATGAACAGCGCCAGGCCGATCATCAGCCAGACGTTGATCTCGCTGACGAAGCGGATGCCCTTGAGCCCCACCAGGCACGACACGGTATACATCGCCGTGACCAGCACGATGGTCAGCGACTGGGTGACAATGTCGTTGGGCAGGCCCCACACCGCGTGCATGGCACTGCTGATCTGCAGGCCGAGGAAGCCGATCGGACCGATGGTGCCGGCGACCACGGCGATGATCGAGGTAGCGTCGGCCAGGGTGCCGATCGGGCCTTTCAGCGCCCGTTCGCCAAACAGCGGGTAGAGCAGGGTGCGCGGTGCCAGCGGCAGGCCCTTGTCGTAATGCAGGTGCATCAGCACGATGGCCAGCAGGCTGCCGAGCACCGCCCAGGCGAGGAAGCCCCAGTGCACGAAGGATTGCGCCAGTGCCGCGGTAGCTGCGGCCTCGCTGTGCGGTTGCAAGCCGGCGAACAGGGGCGGCGGACTGGCAAAGTGCATGAGCGGTTCGGCCGCGGCCCAGAAGGCGCCGCCGCCTGCCAGCAGCGCGCACATGATCACCGCGATCCAGTTGAACGTGCTGATGTCCGGGCGCTGGGTCACGCCGCCCAGGCGCACACGCCCGCAGCGCGAGAAGCCGATGCCCAGGCTGACGGCGAAGGTCGCCAGCATCAGCACCTGCCAGTACAGGCCAAAGGCCTTGGTCGACCAGGCGAACAGGGTGTTGACCAGCGCCGACACCGTGTCGATGTCGATCAGCGCCGCCAGCAGGAAGGCGCCGAGGAAGCCGCCGCTGATCAGGAACAGCGGCCAGTCGATGTCCCGCGTCAGCGGCAGGCCCATGGCCTGGCCTTCAGCCTGCAGGGTGGTTGGGTTTTTCATGAAGCCTCCGGAACCTGCGATTGTTGTTATTGTTGATGCTGTCCGTGCAAGGGGCTCAGGCCTGCGCCGTGGTGGCGGTCTCCAGCAGGCGCAGCCAGTTCAGCCCCATGATGTTGGCCACGTCGGACTCGGCAAAGCCGCGGGCGCGCAGGCCCTGGGCGATGTTGCCGAAGTCGCGGCTGTCGCGGAACCATTGCAGCGGTGCCGGCCAGTTGGCATTGTCCTTGGAGCCTTCGCCGTAGTCCTTGTCCTTGCTCCAGCGGCCATTGCGCATCCATTCGAGCACCGCCAGCGGTTGTGCCTGGCACAGGTCGGTGCCGATGCCGATATGCTCCACGCCCATCAGGTCGGCGGTGCGCGCGACCATGTCGCAGAAGCTTTCCAGGCTGCAGTCCGACGCGCCCTTGAGGTGGAACGGGTAGGTGCTGAAGCCCAGCAGCCCGCCGGTTTCGGCGATGCCGCGCAGCACAGCGTCGGACTTGTTGCGCTTGGCGGCGTGGAAGCTCGACGGGTTGGCGTGGGAGATGATCACTGGCCGGCTCGACAGCTCGATGGCTTCCAGGGTGCTGCGTTCGGCGCTGTGGGACATGTCGATGAGCATGCCGACCCGGTTCATTTCGGCGATCACCTGGCGGCCGAAGCGGCTGATGCCGTTGTCCTCGCGCTCGTAGCAACCGCTGGCCAGCAGGCTCTGGTTGTTGTAGGTGAGCTGCATGACGAACACCCCGAGCTGGCGGAACACCTCCACCAGGGCAATGTCGTCCTCGATCGGTGAGCAGTTCTGGAAGCCGAAGAAGATTCCCACCCGGCCTTCCTGGTGGGCCAGGCGAATGTCGCTGGCCGCGCGCACCGGGCGGATCAGCTCGGGCCAGTTTTCGAAGCGGCGGTTCCACTCGCCCAGGCGCGACAGGGTTTCGCGGGCATTCTCGTGGTAGGCGATGGTGGCGTGCACCGCGCTCAGGCCACCGGCCTGCATCTGCTGGAATATTTCCGGGCTCCAGTTGGAGTACTGCAGGCCGTCGATCATCAAGAGGTCGTGCATGGCGCGTATTCCTTCAGGGCCGCAGGTAGGTGGTCTTGACCACGGTATAGAAGTCGCGGGCGTACTGGCCCTGTTCGCGGGGGCCGAAGCTCGAGGCTTTGCGCCCGCCGAACGGCACGTGGTAATCGGTGCCGGCGGTGGGCAGGTTGACCATCACGCAGCCGGTCTGGGCGCCGCGCTTGAAGGCGCTGGCGTGGCGCAGCGACTGGGTGATGATGCCGGCGGTCAGGCCGTATTCGGTGTCGTTGAGCGTGGCCAGCGCCTCGTCGAAGTCACGTACGCGGATCACGCAGGCGATCGGGCCAAACACTTCCTCGCGGTTGATGCGCATGTCGTTGCGGCTGTCGATGAACAGCGCCGGGCGCATGTAGTAGCCGTCGCTTTCCAGCTGCAGGCGTTCGCCACCTTCGACCAGGGTGGCGCCTTCGTCCTGAGCCAGCTGCAGGTAAGCCAGGTTCTGTTCCAGCTGGCGCGCATCGGCCACCGGGCCGATCTGCACGCCGGCCTCCAGGGCATGGCCGACTTTGAGCTGGCGCATGCGCAGGCGCAGGGCCTCAACGAAGCGGTCGTGGATGCCTTCGCAGACGATCAACCGCGAAGACGCCGTACACTTCTGCCCGGTGCCGAAGAAGGCACCATTGAGGGCGCATTCCACCGCCAGGTCGAGGTCGGCGTCGTCCATTACTACCAGGGCGTTCTTGCTGCCCATTTCCAGCTGGCAGCGCACCAGGTTGCCCGCCGTGGCGACCGCGACGCGGCGCCCGGTCTGCAACGATCCGGTAAAGGTCAGGGCGTCGATCTCGGCCGACTGCACCAGGGTTTCGCCGACGCTGGCGCCGCTGCCCATGACCAGGTTGAAGGTACCGTTGGGCAGGCCCTGGCGGCTGATGATCTCGGTCAGCGCCCAGGCGCTGGCCGGCACGAGGTTGGCCGGTTTGAACACCACGGCGTTGCCGAAAGCCAGCGCGGGGGCGATCTTCCACGCGGCGGTGGCCATGGGGAAGTTCCACGGGGTGATGATGCCGACCACACCTACGGGTTCGCGATGCACTTCGATGTCGATGCCGGGGCGCACCGACGCGGCGGTCTCGCCCATCTGGCGCAGCACTTCGGCGGCGTAGTAATGGAAGAACTGGCCGCTGCGGGCGACCTCGCCGATGCCTTCGGCCAGCGGTTTGCCTTCTTCACGGGACAGCAGCTCACCCAGTTCCTGCTTGCGGGCGATCAGTTCGTCACCGATGGCCATCAGCACCTGCTGGCGGGCTTCCAGGCCGCTGGCGGCCCACTGCGGCTGGGCGGCGCGGGCCGCCTGGATGGCCTGGCGGGCCTGTTCGGCGCTGGCCTGGTGGTATTCGCCGATCAGGTCGCGGGTGTCCGAGGGGCTGTGGTTGCCAAGGGTGGCGTGGCCTTCGCACCACTGGCCATCGATGTAGTTCTTGTAGGTGTTGAGTGACATGGGTGAAAGCCTCTGTTTGCCTGGCGTTCATCTTGCGAGCAATATGCAGCAAATAAAAATTAATAAAAAAAATGCTTTGATAAGGAATGCTAACCATGTTGCCAGAGCTGAAAATCGCCCAGCTGCGCTACTTCCTGTTGGTCGCTGAACTCAAGAGCTTCCACGCCGCGGCGCGCCAGGCGTTTCGCACCCAGCCGGCAATTTCGCTGGCTGTGCGCGAGCTGGAGCAGAAGCTGGGCCAGGCGCTGGTCGAGAAGGGCGGCGGCCGGGTCGAGCTGACCCCGTTCGGCGAGCATTGCCTGCCGTTGTTCCGCGGCCTGATCGAACACCACGACCGCATCGCCCGCGAGGCCACCTTGCTGGCCCGCCACGAAATCGGCCAGGTCAGCATCGCCACCGTGCCGTCAGTGGCCAGCCGCATGTTGCCCGGGCCATTGGCGCGGTTCGTTGCCGAGCACCCGAACGTGCAGGTCAGCATCCAGGACGGCACGGCCGAGCGCGTCCAGCAGTTGCTGGCCCAGGGGCAGGTGGACTTTGGCATCAGCAGCCTGTGGCAGGAGGATGAGCAGCTCGAATTTTCCCCGATCGCCAATGACCAGGTAGGCGTGGTGTGCCGCGCCGACCATCCATTGGCGCAAGCCGGCGATGCCCTGCACTGGTCGCAGTTGCAGGGCGTGCCGATGGTGCGCAACGGTACCTCGCAGTTGCTGGCAGGCACCGAGGCCGAGTGCTTGTTGGGGCATAGCCGGTTGTTCGTCTCCAACATGATTTCGTTGATCGCGATGCTGGAGGAGGGGGTGGGCATCAGCACCTTGCCGTACCTGGCGTTCCCCCTGGAGAACGACAAGCTGGTGTTCGTGCCGCTGGTCGAACCCAAGGTCGAGCGGCACATCGGCATGCTGACGCGCAAGGGGCGCAGCCTGTCACCTGCAGCGGGGGCGTTGATGGCCTTTCTGCAGGTGCAGCTGGCTGCGCAAGATCAGCGGGCGTAGATCTGCTGGCCGGCAAACCAGGTCTGCAGCACTTGCGTATCGCGCAGCGATTCTGGATCGACACTGAGCACGTCGCGGTCGAGGACGATCATGTCGGCCTGCTTGCCGACCTTGAGTGAGCCGACCTGCTGCTCCAGGCGCATGGCCCGGGCGGCGTTGAGGGTATAGGCCTGGAACATCACTTGGCGGTCGATCGCTTCATCGGCATTGAGCACGCCCTTGGGGCCTTTGCGGCTGATGGCCTGGTAGATCGCCTTCCACGGTTCCGGGGTGGTGATCGGCCAGTCGCTGGCACCGGAAATGGTCGCGCCATTTTTCACCAGCGAGCGAGCCGGGAAGGTATGCAGGAAGGCCATTGCGTTCACGTAGGGCTTGACCAGATCCATGTTCGAGGCGTCGGCGCTGGCCCAGTACAGCTGCATGGCAGCAATCACGTCGAGCTGCTTGAAGCGGGCGTATTCCTTGGGGTTGACCATCTGCAGGTGGGTGATGGAGTGGGCGATGCCGCTGTTGCGCTGCCGTCGGGCCTGTTCGATGCCGTTGAGCGCCTCGCGCACGGCGCGGTCGCCGATGGCATGCACATGCACCAGCCAGCCACGGGCATCGGCGGCGCTGACCAGCTCGCCAAAGTGCTGTGGGTCCAGCAGCAGCTCGCCGTGCTGGCCGGAGTTGCCATAGGGGTCGAGCATCGCCGCCGTCTGCGCGGGCGCCTCGGCGACACCGTCGGCGAACACCTTGATGCCCGGCAAGGTGAGGTTGTGCACGTCGAGAAATTGCTCGCGCACCTTGTCCAGCTGGTCCAGGTCCGCAGGGCGGGCCTTGGAGTCGGCCATCAGCAGGGCGGCGACATGGGCAGTCAGCTCGCCGTGCTCGGAAAGCCGCTTGTAGATGGGCAGCACGCCCAGCGAGTCGTTCTTCACATCGGCGCCCGGCCGCTCATTGGCCAGCGGGTCCATCCAGCCGGTGATGCCCAGCTGCTTGTAGTAGTCCAGGGCCCTGCGCCCTGCGCTCATCAGGGTCTCGTCGCTCAGTGGCGGCAGCAGGTCGGTGACCGGGTAGAAGCTGGCATCGGCGAGAAAGCCGTTCGGCGTGCCGTCCGCGTGCTGGCCCAGGGTGTTGCGCGTTTCGGCGGGGAGGGCAGCGATGGTTTTTGCATCGATCCCGGCGCGCTCGAGCATCGCCTGGTTGGCCCAGCCAGTGTGCATGTCGTTGGCGGCGAGGAGGATCGGCTGCTCGGTCCACTCACCGTGGTTGAAGCGCTGCTCCAGTGCGACAATGTCATCCCAATAGGTGCCAGGCACGCCACCGACGCTCAGGAACTCACCACGTACGGCTTTGCCGTCGCTACGCCACTGACGCAGGCGCTGTTCCAGCTCATCCAGCGGCACCTGCTCGCCAGCGAGGTTGGCCAGCTCCAGTTGCAGGCCGCCTTTGATGGCGTGGGAGTGGGAATCGAGCATGCCCGGCATCAGCACCTTGCCGCCCAGGTCGATGACGTGGGTGCTTGCGGCCTTGAGGCGCAACACCTGCTGGTCGGAACCCACCGCGACGATTTTCTCGCCTTCGACCGCCACAGCCTGTTGCAGCGGTTGGTCAGGCTCGGCGGTGTAGACCTTGGCGTTGTGCAGGATCACGTCCACCGCCGCGAAACCTGGCAGGGTGGTGCAGGCCAGGCCCGCGCTGATCGCCATCTTCAGCAGGTGCTTCATTTGGTGCCTCGTTGTTGTTGTGATGGCAGCGCAGGCTAGCCAAGGGGTCAACGCGGTTAAAGGCGCGGGTAGGCACAACTTTTTTCGCGCTGGGGAAATAATCCATGGCCTATGATTGCCCGCAGATGCTCACTCCCGCGCATCCCCCTCTTCGTTTGTGCCTGAAAGGAAGAAACCATGGACAAGATGATGGCCCTGACCATCTTCGTTGCGGCCGCCGAGCACGGCAGCTTCAGCCGGGCCGCCGAGCAACTGGGCAAGACGCCTTCGGCGATCACCAAGGCTGTCGCGCACCTGGAAAGCGAACTGGGCGTGCGCCTGTTCGAGCGCACCACCCGGCGCATGGCGCTGACTGAGGCCGGTAACCTGTACCTAGATGGCGCAAGGCAGGCGCTGATGCACCTGCAACGGGTGACCGAAGAGGTGGAGCAGCTACAGCACGCGCTGCGCGGCACTTTGCGCATCACCGCGCCGCCGTCGTTCGGCCCGGCGTTTCTCAACCAGGTGTGCTGCCGCTTCATGCGCGAACACCCGCAGGTGCGCCTGGAGGTCAACCTCAACGATGCCAACGAAGACCTGATCGATGGCGGTTATGACTTGTCGCTGCGTGACGGCCCCACCGACCAGCCGGAACTGATCGCCCAGCCATTGATCGAGAACCGTGTAATGCTCTGCGCCAGCCCCGCCTACCTGGCCCACCACGGCGACGCGATCACCCTGGACAACTACGCCCAGCATGACTGGCTGCTGCTGCGCCACCCGCTGCTCAACCGCAGCTACTGGTGGATCGACCATGAGGGCCAGACCCTGCGCGTGCGCCAGCCCACACCCAAGCTGGTGAGTGACAGTTTCGATTTCCTCCTGGCTTGCCTGCTCGATGGGCAGGGGCTGCAGTTCGTGCCGACCTGGAGCGTCGCGCCGTACCTGGCCAGCGGGCAGTTGGTGGAGGTGATGCCCGACTACTGGCGGGCCCTCAGCGCGTTCGGGCCGTGGGTCCATGTGCTGTACCTGCCCCACCGGCGCAGTACCCGCAAGGTCCAGGCGTTCATCGCCATGCTGCATGAACACCTGCGCGGGCAGGGTGCCGAGGTGGCGGGGCGCGGCTGAGTTTTTCCACACGGGCACAAAAGTTGTGCGGGTTGTGGCAATGATCGGTGCGGGAACGCTGGTTAGGCTTGCAGCAGTCACCTGACCACCGCGTATCAGGAGTTTCCCGCAGTGAAGATCCACACCCTCGTCACCGACATCCGCACACCCCTCGAGCGGGGCCGTCAGATCGGCGAACGTTTTGCCGAACAGATCCGTACCACCACCGCCCTGTACCTGGAATTCTTCCCACGGGTGGGGGTGTCGCTGGCCGAGGCACAGCGCATCGGCGAAAACAGCCTGGCCGCCCTGGAGGCCTGGAGCCCGAACCTGGCCGCTGAAGTGGTCGGTATGGCCGACGGCGCCGGGCTGCCACTGTGGCAGCTGGCGAGCCTCAACGCCCGTACCGAAGTGCTGGCCGCCCGTACCCGCCACAGTGAATGCTCCACCACCGTGCACGCCCCCCGTGGGCCGCGAGCGCCGCAGACCCTGCAGACCTGGGACTGGCACGACAGCCTGTGCCCCCATGGCCTGATGCTGGCGCTACAGAGCGAGCGTGGCATGCGGGTCAAGCTGTTCTGCGAGTTCGGCATGCTAGCCAAGCTGGGTGTCAACAGCGCAGGTGTGGGCCTGCATTTCAACATCCTTCACCACCGCAGCGACAACGCCAGCGGCGGTGTGCCGGTGCACGCCATCGCCCGTCGCCTGCTGGAGGACGCCAGCAGTGTCGAAGAGGCCATCGAACTGGCACGTTCGGCGCGGGTTAGCGCCTCGACAGTACTGACGGTGTTCTCCCGCCAGGACTGCAGCCCCCGTGCCGTCAGCATCGAGCTGAGCCCCGAGCGCACGGCGCTGGTGTTGCCACGTGAAGATGGCTGGCTGTTGCATACCAACCACTTCCTGGACCCCCAGCTGAGCCTGGGCGAGCAGGTCGCCGACCACGCCGACACCCTGTGCCGCCTGAGCCACCTGGAGCAGGTGATCGGCCAGATGGGCAGCGCCGACCTGCGCGCCCGTGCCGAGGCCATGTGCGGTGCCGCTGGCGACAGCGCACCCATCTGCTTCCACCCGGATATGGCCCTGTCCGACACCGAGCGTTGGGAAACCCTGCTCAGCGTCGGCATCGACACCGAACGTTGCGTGCTGGAGTACGTGGCTGGCACGCCCGTGTACCTGGCCAAGGCCGGCTTCCAAACCTTCTGAGCCACACCGGCTGCAGCTTGCCCAGGCCGGCTGCGCCCGCTGAACGAGAACAACAACAATGCATGCGCAACAGACTCAGCCTGCGTCATCCCGCTCCGCCTTCCGTACCTTTTGTGTCTCCGGCATGGGCACGGCGCTGGAGTTCTACGACTTCATCATCTACGGCACCGCCGCCGCACTGGTGTTCCCCCAGGTGTTCTTCCCGCAGATGGATCACCTGACCGCCACCCTGGTGGCGTTCAGCGCCTTTGGCGCGGGCTTCTTCGCCCGCCCGCTAGGGGGCCTGGTGTTCGGCCACTTCGGTGACCGCATCGGCCGCCAGAAGGTGCTGGTCACCACTTTGCTGCTCATGGGCCTGAGCACCTTTCTCATCGGCTGCCTGCCTGGCCATGCCAGCATCGGCGTGGCGGCACCGATCCTGCTGGTGCTGCTGCGCCTGATCCAGGGCTTTGCCGCCGGCGGTGAGTGGGGCGGTGCCGCGTTGTTCGGCATCGAGTCAGCGCCGCCTGGGCGGCGTGGCCTGTGGGGCAGCTTCACCAGCATGGGTATCGGTGTCGGCGGCATTCTCGGGGCTGCAGTGTTCGCCATTGTCAGCGCGGCCTTCGACGACAACCTGGTCGATTTTGCCTGGCGCATTCCGTTCTGGCTGGGCGGCACATTGGTGCTGATCGGCCTGTACGCACGGTTGAAGGCGCCAGCTCCCGCCATCATGCCTGAGGCCAGACCTGCGCGCGCGCCGCTGGCCGAGGCCCTGCGCCAGCGCCCACGGCAGTTGCTGCTGTGCACCGGGGTCGCCTTCGGCTACTGCACCATCGCCTACATCGGCAGCACCTTCTTCCTCACCTACGCCACGCAGGTCGGTTTTGGCAGTACCCAGGCGCTGATGTTCGACCTGGCGCTATCAGTGGCCATCGTGTTCTCTGCGCCGCTGTTCGGCTACCTGTCGGACCGCCTGGGCCGGCGTGTGGTGATGGGTTTTGGTTCAGTGATCATGGCCATGGGGTTGTTCGTGTTCTTCTCGCTGGTGGGCATGAAGAGCTTCGCCATCGCCTTGTTCGCTTATTGCCTGACCGGCCTGCTGATGGGCGCGACTCAGGGGCCGATCCCGGCCTTCCTCGGCGAGCAGTTCCCGCGCAGCATGCGCTACTCGGGAATTTCGGCCAGTTATCAGATCGGCGCGGCGTTGGGCGGCGGTACGGCTTCGAGCATTGCCACGGCGATCCTGATCCTGACCGACCACAACCCGCTGGGCGTGGCGTTGTACGGGGCAGCGGCGCTAGCGCTTGTTGCCGTGTGTTCGCTGATGCTCCGGGAGACTTCGCGCTTGAGCATGGCGCAGATCGATGAAGAGGATGCCAGCGACGCTGCGGTTGAACGTTGCCAAGGGCCAGGGCTCATACATGCAAAGGGCACCGCGAGGATTGTCACCCATGAGCATCGAACGCAGCATCCCCGAGCTTGAGGCCTGGTACGCCCAGTACGACGACATCAGCTACCGCCGCGAGTCACCAGACGCCTACCACCATGAACTGGTGCGCACCGCCGAGGCCCTGCGCGACGATGGCGCGATCGACTGGGACGACTGGCTGGCGCTGAAGGCGCTGGCGGACGAGGCCCATGTCGGTGCGCTGGAAGACGCCGTGCAGGCCCACGTCAGCGACCCCGACGCATGAAAGCGCTGAAGATCGCCACCTTCAATATCAACGGCATCCGCAGCCGCCTGTCGGCGCTGTTGGCCTGGTTGGAACGGGAGCAACCGGACATCGCCTGCCTGCAGGAGCTCAAGGCGCCCGACGCGCAGTTCCCGCGCCTGGACTTGGAGGCGGCCGGCTATGGCTGCCTGTACCAGGGGCAGCCGTCGTGGAACGGCGTGGCGATTCTGGCGCGGGGCAGTGAACCGCTGGAGGTACGCCGCGGCTTGCCCGGCATGGAGGACGACAGCCAGAGCCGCTATCTGGAGGCTGCTGTGCACGGCGTGCTGGTGGCGTGCCTGTACCTGCCGAACGGCAACCCTCAGCCCGGGCCGAAGTTCGATTACAAGCTGCGCTGGTTCCAATGCCTCATCGAACACGCCAAGGGGCTGCATGGCAGCGGCCACCCGACGGTGCTGGCAGGTGATTTCAACGTGGTGCCCACCGACATGGACATCTACAACCCACGCTCATGGCTGAAGGACGCGATGCTGCAACCCGAGTCGCGGGCGTGTTACCAGCAATTGCTGGAGCAGGGCTGGGTCGACGCCATTCGCCACCTGCACCCCGACGAGCGCGTGTACACCCTTTGGGATTACTTCCGCAATCACTGGGCGCGCAATTCCGGGTTGCGCATTGACCACCTGCTGCTCAACCCGGCCCTTGCGCCCTACCTGAAACGGGCCGGCGTGGACGCCTGGGTACGTAACGAAACGAAGGCCAGTGACCACGCGCCGGTGTGGATCGAGGTGGGCGGGCGCAAAAAGTGAGCTAGAGCAGCGTGTCCAGAGTGATCGGGAATTCCCTGATGCGCTTGCCGGTGGCATGGTAGATGGCGTTCGCAACAGCCGCCGCCACTCCGACCACACCGATTTCGCCGACACCCTTGGAGCCCAGTTCGTTAACGATGTCGTCCTGTTCGTGGACGAAGATCACCTGCACATCACCGATGTCGGCATTGACCGGTATGTGGTACTCGGCCAGGTTGTGGTTGAGTATCCGCCCTTGGTCATGGTCAATTTGTGTGTGTTCGTGCAAGGCCATGCCCAGGCCCCAGACCACGCCGCCGAGGATCTGGCTGCGTGCGGTCTTGGGGTTGACCACACGCCCGGCGGCCACGGCACTGACTACCCGGCTGACCCTGATCGAGCCAAGGTCCTCGTCCACCTCGACTTCCACGAACACCGCCGAATGCGTCGCGGTGGAAAAGGGCTGACGCTTCGTGCTCGGCTCGGCATCGATCTGAACCTCGAAAACGCCTGCTTCCGACCGGGCGGCAATATCCGACAATGCGATGCGTTGCTGGGCGAAGTGCAGGTAACCTTCGGCAAAGGTGATGGCATCCAGGGGCACATTGGCCAATGCTGGAAACGCCGAGCGTGCGCTGTCCAGCACTTTGCTGCGCAGAACCTGACAGGCTTGCCGCACCGCCGACCCCACGGAGGAAACCGTGAACGAGCCACCCTGCAATGGCGCGGGGGACAGTGAGGAGTCGCCGAGGAGGAAGGTCACGTCTTCCGTCCGCATGCCGGCTGCGTCGGCCGCGATCTGGGTCATGACGGTGTAGGTGCCGGTACCGATATCTGTGGTTGCGCTGCTTACCGTCAGGTGGCCCTGCGCATCCAGTCGCGCTTTGGCACTGGCTTTCATCTGCATGGCTTCCCAGACGCCACTCGCCATGCCCCAGCCGATGAGCTGGTGGCCGTGGCGCATGCTGCGCGGCTTTGGCGAGCGATTGGCCCAGCCGAAACAGGCGGCTCCTTGCGCGTAACAGGCGAGCAGCTCCTTGCTGGAGTAGGGCTTGCCCTCGTTGCCATTGTGGTCGGCAAAATTGCGCCGACGCAGTTCAACCGGGTCGATGCCCGCCGCGCAGGCAAGTTCGTCCATGGCGCACTCCAGCGCCAGCACGCCCGAGCCGGCACCGGGTGCGCGCATGTCCAGCGGGGTGTACACGTCGAGCGGGGTGAGCCGGTAACTCAGCGCGACATGGTCGCAGCGGTAGAGCATGCCGCTCCATTCCACCAGGTGTTCGGTAAAGTCCTCGATGCGTGAAGTCTGGCCGATCGCATCATGGGCGACCGCCAGCAACCGGCCGTCGGCATCCGCCCCCAGGCGCAGACGCTGCTGCGTGCGCGGTCGGTAGCCGAAGGTGAACATCTGTTGGCGGGTCAGGGTGACCCTGACCGAACGTTTGAGCTGCAGCGCCGCCATTACCGCCATAGGTAACTGGTACTGCGGGCGCAACCCAGAGCCGAACGCGCCGCCGACGTACGCGGCCAGCACCCGAACCTTGTCCTTGGGCAGGCCGAACACCTTGTGCAAATAATCCTGGCAGTTCTGCGTGCCCTGGGTCTTGTCATGTATTTCCAGCTGATCGCCGGTCTTGTACAGCACCGTCGAGGCATGGGGCTCCATGGGGTTGTGATGCTCGTTGGCGGTCAGGTAGGTCGCATCGACCGTGACCGCTGCCGTGCCGAACTGCCCGTCGAAATCGCCACGGGGCGCAGGTGTCTCGGCGGGGGCAGGGTGGCTGTGTTGCAGCCCGGCCAGCAGGTCTGTCTGGTGCGCCTCTACGCTGTAGTCAATCCTGATCAGGGTGCTCGCGTATCGGGCCAGTTCGAGGCTCTCGGCAATCACCAGCGCCAGCGGTTGCCCGCTGTACAGTACCTGGTCATTGAACAACGGTCGGAATGGCGAGCCGTGGGCGGCATCGGCGTCGTTGTAGTCGTCGTCATAGCTGGACACAGGGGGGCGGTGCACGTGGTCCAGTACTGCCACCACGCCAGGTATCTTCAGGGCTTCGCGGCTGTCGATGGCAAGCACCCGACCGCGCGCGATGGTGCTGGAGACGACGCTGCCGTGCAGCAATCCTGCCTCGGGGTATTCGCCAGCGTAGCGCGCCTGGCCGGTGACTTTCGCCACGCCATCGACACGGTCAAGCGGCTGGCCGACAGCAGGTGTCGGGCTGTTCATGATGAGGCTCCAGGCTGTGCGCCGCCGAAGGCGGCTTCGCTGAGTGCGCGGACGATGGCCCGATGGGCCAAAGGGACCTTGAAGGCGTTATGTGCAAGTGGCTGTGCGCCGCTCAGCAATACCTGAGCGGCCGTCGCGAACAGCGCCTGGGAAGGCGCCTGGCCAGTCAGTGCCTGTTCGGCGGCCGCCACCCGCCAGGGTTTGTGCGCCACACCGCCAAGCGCCAGCCCGGCCTTGCGGATTGTGCCTTGCTCGATCTTCAGGCCAGCTGCGACCGAAACCAGGGCGAAGGCATACGAGGCACGGTCGCGGATCTTCAGGTAATGGCAGTGCCTGGCAAATTCGGAGGGTGGCAGCTCGATGGCGGTGATCAGTTCGCCAGTACCCAGATGATTGTCGCGCTGCGGTGCGTCCTCCGGCAGGCGATGGAAGTCCACCAACGGGATCTGGCGTTCACCCATGGGACCCTGCACATGCACCACCGCGTCGAGCGCCGCCAGCGCCACGCACATGTCTGAGGGGTGGGTGGCCACGCAAGCAGGGCTGGCGCCGAGAATGGCGTGAATACGATTGAGCCCGGTGCGTGCCGGGCAGCCGCTGCCAGGGTCGCGCTTGTTACAGGGCGTACCGGTGTCGTAGAAGTAATGGCAGCGGGTACGCTGCAGCAGGTTGCCTCCCGTACTCGCCATGTTTCTCAGTTGTGGCGAGGCCCCCGCAAGAATGGCTCGCGACAGCAGTGGGTAGCCATGCTCGACGAGCGGGTGCCAGGCGAGTTCGGCATTGCTGACCAGTGCACCGATGCGCAAGCCGCCCGTCGCGGTCGTTTCGACAGCCCCAAGCGACAGGCCCGAAATATCGATCAATTGCGCCGGGCGTTCGACGTTTTCCTTCATCAGGTCGAGTAGGTTGGTGCCGCCGGCGATGAACCGCGACGCCGGGCCCGATAGGTTGATGGCTTCGCTGACGGAGGCCGCCTTGTGATAGCTGAAAGGGCTCATTTGCGTCCCTCCTGGAGCAGCGGCAGGGCGTCTTCCACGGCCGCGACGATATTCCCATACGCACCACACCGGCACAGGTTGCCACTCATGTTTTCGCGAATGGCTTCGCGGCTGGTAGCCCGACCTTCGTTGGCCATGCCGATGGCGGAGCAGATCTGCCCCGGCGTGCAGTAGCCGCACTGGAAGGCGTCGTGGGCGATGAAGGCGCGTTGCATCGGGTGCAGCTGATCGCCATCGGCCAACCCTTCTATGGTGACCAGCTCGGCGCCGTCGCACATCACGGCCAGGGTCAGGCAGGCATTTACCCGGCGGCCGTCGCGCAACACTGTGCATGCTCCGCACTGGCCGTGGTCGCAGCCTTTCTTGGTGCCCGTCAGGTCCAGCTGTTCACGCAGCAGGTCCAGCAACGTCGTCCATGGCAGGACCTGCAGCGAACGGGCCTGGCCGTTGATCATCAGGCGTATGGGGTGTTCGTTGCCACCCTCTGGGATTATTGCAGGCATGGGAAGGCCTCACGGTTGGTCTTTTTTGCCGGGCAGTACCGAGCTGAGCACCTGCTTGGCCGTCTGTACGATCACGCCAGCCTGGTTCGGGTCGCCCTGCAGCAGGGTGCTGGCGAACTTTTTCGCCTGTTCAAGCTTGATATGCGGCGGCAGCGGCGGCACGTCGGGGTCGGTCTTGAATTCGATCAGCACCGGCCGGTCCGCGGCCAGCGCCCGCTCCCAGGCCCCGGCGATATCTTCCTCGCGTTCCACATAGATGCCATGCAGGCCGATGGAAATGGCGAACAGGTGGTACGGCACGTCGGGGATCGATTGCGAGGCCTCGAACTTCGGGTCGCCCTCCATCACCCGTTGTTCCCAGGTGACCTGGTTGAGGTCCTCGTTGTTGAACACCGCGCAGATCCATTGCGGGTTGTCCCACTGCTGCCAGTACTTGGCCACGGTAATCAGCTCGGCGAGGTTACTCATCTGCATGGCGCCGTCGCCGACCAGGGCTATCACTGCGCGCTGTGGGTGAGCGAACTTGGCGGCAATCGCGTAGGGTACCGCTGCGCCCATGCTGGCGAGGCCGCCCGACAACGAGCATTGCATGCCTTGGCGGATCTGCAGGTCGCGGGCGAACCAGTTGGCGCAGGAGCCGGAATCGCTGCTGACGATGGCGTTGTCGGGCAGCTGCGGCGATAACTCGTACACCACGCGCTGCGGGTTGATCGGTTTCGCCTTGGTCAGCGCGCGCTTTTCCAGGGTCTTGTCCCAGCGCGCCCGCCAGCCTTCGATCTTGTCGCGCCAGCGCCGGTCGCTCTTGTGTTCAAGCAGTGGCAGCAGCGCGTGCAAGGTCTGGGCCGCATCGCCGACCAGATTCACCTCCATCGGGTAGCGCAGGCTGAGCATGTCGGGTTGCAGGTCGATCTGCACGCCTCGGGCCTGGCCTTCCTTGGGCAGAAATTCCGAATAGGGGAAGCCCGAGCCGATCATCAGCAAGGTGTCGCATTCGGTCATCAGCTGGTAACTGGGTTCGGTGCCGAGCAGGCCGATGGAACCGGTGACCCAGGGTAGATCGTCAGGCAACACAGCCTTGCCCAGCAGCGCCTTGGCAACGCCCGCACCGAGTTTCTCGGCCACCGCGATGACCTGCTCGGTGGCCTGCAGTGCGCCGGCACCGACCAGTATCGCGACCTTGCGCCCGGCGTTGAGTACGTCAGCCGCGCGCTGCAGGTCGTCATCGAATGGCACGACCTTGGGCTTGCAGTAGCCGATTCCGGAATGCACCGTACCGTGGGCTCTGGGCGGCTCACTGTAGGGCAGGTCCTGGAGGTCGTTGGGCAGGATGATTGCGGTGACGCAGCGCTCGCCGACGGCCGTGCGCACGGCGCGATCGAGCAGGTGACGGACCTGCTCCGGGGTGGACGCTTGTTGGACGAACGCACCGGCCACGTCCTTGAACATCGACAGTAGGTCGAGCTCTTGTTGGTAATGCCCGCCGAGCGCCGCCCGTGCCTGCTGGCCGACGATGGCCAGCACCGGCTGGTGGTCCATGCGCGCATCGTACAGGCCGGTGAGCAAATGCGAGGCGCCGGGGCCGGAGGTGGCGATGCACACGCCCAGCTCGCCCGTGAACTTCGCATGGGCGCTGGCCATGAACGCGGCCATTTCTTCGTGCCGGGCCTGAATGAACTCGATCTTGCCATTGGCCCGGCCCAGGGCGCCGAACACGCCATTGATGCCATCGCCTGGGTAGCCAAAAATGCGCCGCACCCCCCATTGATACAAACGCTCCACCAGAAAGTCGCCTACCGTGCCCGTCATTGTCATCTCCCGGTCTGTCCTCGATAGGGGTCTGGACTTGGCACGCCTGGGGAAAGTTTCAATGGTGTTCGCGCCCATGGCTGGGTGGCATAACCGAAAATCAGGCAATTGACTGCGCAAATGTCGCTGTAACCGCTGCGGGTGAAACCTTAGGCTTTTCGCATGGAGCAACAGACCGCTCGATGCCGCGGCTGGACCGTCCAGCCGAAAACAATAAGGAGTTACCGCATGTCTGCATTCGCGTTTTCCGGTGTGAACCTGGCCATTACCACGCCTTTCGATGCGCAGGGCAAGATCGATTTTGCCCGTTTCGAAAGCCTGATCGAGCGCTACATCGCCGCCGGTGTGCATGGCCTGGTGCTCAGTTCCGGAACCGGCATGCACGTGTACCTGAGCAAGGATGAGTCCAAGGAACTGGTGGCCTTCGGCGCCAAGGTCATCGATGGCCGCGTGCGGGTGATTGCCCAGACCTCGGCATTGTTGGCCGAGGAAGTGCTCGAGCGCACCCGCCACGCCAAGGACTGCGGTGCCGATGGCGTCATGGTGTTGCCACCGTTCTTCGAAGGCCCGACCGATGAGCAGGGCATCATCGATTTCTACTCGACGGTGGCCCAGGCCGGCTTGCCGATCATTGGCTACAACGTGCCACAGGCCGTGGGTGTCGAAGTCACGCCCGCGCTATTCAGGCAACTGAGCGAGATCCCCAACTTCGTTTCGGTCAAGGACAGCAGCGGCGACCTGGCGGCACAGGCGGCATTGTCGCGCACCGGTCTGCCGACCATGAACGGCGCCGACCCGCTGGTGCCCTATGCGCTGTTTGCGGGTGCTGCAGGGTTGATCTGGGGCGGTGCGAACCTGGCGCCGAAGACCTGCGTGGCCCTGGCCAATGCCGCCAGCGAGGGCAACTGGGCCGAGGTGCAGCAGATCTGGAAGCACCTGGACCCGGTAATGTCACTGATCTGGCAGGGTGACTACGTGCAGTCGGTGTATGCCGGTGCGCAGATCATGGGCTTTGACGCTGGCAACCCGCGGCGTCCGCTGCGGCGTCTGGCCGAGGAAAAGCTGGGCGCGCTGCGTGAAGCACTGGCGCCGCTGATCGACCACGAAGCTTCGGCTTCCTGAGCGGGCGGGCTGTGAGTATGTACGTTGCCTCGAAAATGCCCAGCCACCATGGCTGCTCCGGTTGGGCCGAGATGTTGCCACCACGTGTTGCCAACGCCGTACTGGACAGTAACATTACTGCCGATGTGGCGATCATCGGTGGCGGCTTTGCCGGCTTGTCGGCAGCCCGCCAGCTGACGCGCCGGGACCCGACTATGAAGGTCGTATTGCTCGAAGCCGGGACCGTCGGCGAGGGCGCCTCGGGGCGCAATTCGGGTTTCATCATCGACCTGCCCCACGAGGTCTCTGCCGAAGGCCTGGGCGGCGGTTCGCTCGATCGTGCCAGGCGCGACATCAAGCTGTACCGCACGGCCATCGACATGGGCCGCGAACTGGCCGAAGCGCAGGGTTGGGGCAAGGCGGTGTTCGACCCCTGCGGCCGCTTCAGTGTCGCCCGTGGTACGCAAGGAGATGAGCACATCCTGTCTTACGCCAGGCAGCTGGACGCGCTGGGCGAGCCCTACGAACTGCTCGACACCCGCCAGATCGGCGCGGTGACCGGCAGCCCGGCCTACACCTCGGGCCTGTTCATGCCCGGCACGGTGATGATCCAGCCGGCGGCGTATGTGCGGCGCTTTGCCGACGCATTGACAGGTGCGGCGCGGGTGTACGAGCAGACACCGGCGTTGTCGTTCAAACAGGTGGGTGGCGCCTGGGTGATCAAGACTCCGAAGGGTGTGGTCACCGCGGGCAAGATCATCCTGGCCAACAACGGCCACGCCCAGAGCTTCGGCTTCTTCAAGGGCCAGCTGCTGCACGTGTTCACCTATGCCTCGCTGACCGAACGTTTCGACCCCAAGCGCCTGCCGGGCCAGCGTACCTGGGCGGCGACCCCGGCCCTGCCGATGGGCACCACGGTGCGCCGCATCAACGATGGTGACAGTGACCGCATCCTGGTGCGCTGGCGCTACAGCTACAACCCGAGCCTGACCATTGGCGACAGCCAGGTGGACAGTGCCGGGCGTGTGCACGACGGCAAGTTCCTCACGCGCTTTCCGAGCCTCAAGGGGCTGCGCATGGAGTACCGCTGGGGTGGGCCGATGGCGCTGACCTGGAACAGCGTGCCGGCATTTGGCGAGGTGGATCGCGGGGTGTTCGCGGCCTGTGGCTGCAATGGGCTGGGGGCGTCCAAGTCCAGTGCTGCGGGCATCGCAGCGGCTGATCAGGCACTGGGCGTGCGCAGCGAACTGGTGGAGATCTTCAGTGGTTTCGACAAACCGAAGCAGTTGCCGCCACAACCGTTCCTGACTATCGGTGCGAAAGCCAACATGAAGTTCAAGGAGTTGCGGGCAGGGGATGAGTGACGCTTGTAGGAGCGGCCTTGCCGGGGCGCCGGACCGGTCGGAAAGGGGTGCGAAGCGCCCCCCCAAATTTCAGCTTCGCAGCAGAAATAGCCGGGGCCGCTGTGCGGCCCTTTCGCGACACAAGGCCGCTCCTACAAAGAGCGCGCAGGTTTTGAGTGCAGCGTTACGTATAGACTGTGGCATCCCCTGCGAAGCGAGATCCACGTGTTCAACTTCCTGATCATCGTCTTCCCCTACTTCAACGCCGCCGCCACCGCGGCGTTCGTCGACCCGTTCCGGGCCGCCAACTACCTGAGCGGGGAGAGCCGCTTCCACTGGCAGTTCGCTTCGGTCGAGGGCGGCGGCATCCGTGCGTCCAATGGCATGGACCTGTTCACCCAGTCCCTGGCCAGCGCGCGCGACCAGCCTTGGGACTTGATCGTGGTTTCGTGCAGCTGGGCACCGGAGCAGCACCACAGCGCCCACCTGCAAGGGGCGCTGCGGGCCTGGGCGAGCAAGGGTTGCATGTTGGCCGGCCTGGACACCGGCACCTTCCTGCTGGCCGAGGCCGGTTTGCTGGCTGGGCGCCGGGCCACGGCGCACTACGAGCATATCGATGCCTTGCTCGAACTGTACCCGGACGTGACCATCGTCGAGGACCTGTATGTCTTCGACCAGAACCGCATCACCTGTTGTGGTGGCGCGGCCTCCACGGACGCGGCGCTGCAGCTGATCCGTAACCTGCAGGGCGAAACCGTGGCCAACGAAGCGGCGCGGTACGTGTTCCACCAGCAGTTCCGACCCGGCAGCAGCCAGCAGAACCCGGAAGCCAGGCAACCCCTCGGACACACCATTCCGTTGGCGGTCAGGCAAGCGATCAAGCTGATGGAGCGGCACCTGGAAGAGGTGATCAGCATCCCCGACCTGTGCGAGCAGGTGGGCATTTCCCAACGCCAACTCGATCGCCTGTTCCGCCAGGTGGTGCACAAGAGCCCGGCCTTGTACTACCGCGACATCCGCCTGGACCGGGCGCGTGGCCTGGTGACCCAGACCGACCTGGCGCTGACCAAGGTCGGGGTCGCCTCAGGCTTCCCCAATCAATCGCATTTCTGCCGCATCTACCGTGAACGCTTCGGCCTGACCCCGCGCCAGGATCGTCAGGAAGGGCGGGTGCCGTTCGACTATCGGGCCTGGCCCATGCACCAGCAGGGCAAGCCCGCTGGTCGCCAATAGAGGGCTCATACCTAAAAACGACAATGGCTAAAACTGAATAAAAAACGGCGTAATTTGCACATTTAATCCCCCCGGCCCGGATCACTATCAACGCCACAGAGCAGGCAAAACCCCATTGCCTGTAACAATAAAAGGGCCGTTGATATGTCTGATCTGATCCATCCTCGCCAATTCGAATCGATCAAGCAGGGGTATGACCCGGACCCGCTGCGCTCCCAGTCCCTGCGTGCCGACGCTTACGTCGACCCGCAGTGGTTCCGCCTCGATCAGCAGGCCATCCTCGCCAAAAGCTGGCAGTGGGTGTGCCACGTGGAAAAGGTCCGTGAACCTGGTGCCTACACCACCGTGGACATCGCCGGCCACCCGATTGCGGTAGTGCGTGACCAGGAAGGCGTGCTGCGTGCCTTCTACAACGTCTGCAAGCACCGCGCTCATCCGGTGCTGCAAGGTGAGGGCAAGACCCGGCGGATCGTTTGCCCGTACCATTCCTGGTGCTACGGCCTCAACGGCGGGCTTGTCGCGGCGCCGCATGTTGGCGGGCTCAAGGACTTCAACAAGGAAGAGATTCACCTGACCCCGGTGCAGGTCGAGGAATTCTGCGGCTTCGTCTACGTCAACCTCGACCCGCAGGCCGCGCCGCTGCGCGAGCAGTCCGGCGACCTGGCCAAGGAAGTCCTGCACTGGGCACCGGATATCGAGAAACTCACCTTCGCCCACCGCCTGACCTACGAGATCAAGTCCAACTGGAAGAACGTGGTCGACAACTTCCTCGAGTGCTACCACTGCCCGACCGCGCACAAGGACTTCTGCACCCTGGTCGACATGGACACCTACAAGGTGCAGACCCACGGTATCTACTCCAGCCACATGGCCGAAGCCGGCAAGGGCCAGAACTCGGCCTATGACGTGTCCAAGGCCAGCGTGCGCACCCACGCGGTGTGGTGGCTGTGGCCCAACACCTGCCTGATGCGCTACCCCGGGCGCAGCTCGATGATCGTGCTGAACATCGTGCCCATGGGCCCTGACCGCACCTATGAAACCTACGACTTCTTCCTCGAAACCCCAGAACCGGACGACATGGAGAAAGCGGCCATCCGCTACCTGGATGAAGTGCTGCAGGTCGAAGACATCTCGCTGGTGGAGAACGTCCAGCGTGGCATGCAGACCCCGGCCTTCGACCAGGGCCGGATCGTCACCGACCCGAACGGCTCGGGCAAGTCCGAGCATGCCTTGCACCACTTCCATGGCCTGGTACTGGACGCCTATGCGCGCTGCGTGAAGCCATGAGCGGCGGCCTGAACGGCAAGGTGGCGCTGGTCACCGGCGCCACCGGCGGCATCGGTCGCGCGGTGTGCGAGCGCCTGCTCAAGGAAGGTGCGGTGGTCTATGCCGCCGACCTTTCCCAGCAGCATCCGGTGCCGGGAGCGACGGCGCTGCAACTGAATGTGGCCGACGAGGCCCAGGTGCAGGCGGCGATGCAGCAGGTGGCACGGGAGCAGGGGCGGCTCGACGTGCTGGTGAACGCCGCCGGTATCGAAGTGGAGCACACCATCGAGCACACCAGCCTGGAGGTGTGGAACCGGGTGTTCGCGGTCAACGTCACCGGCACCTTCCTGGTCAGCAAGCACGCCTTGCCGTTGCTGCGCGAAAGCAGCGGCGCCAGCGTGATCAACTTCGGCTCCTACGACGGCTTCATTGCCGACCCGGGGCTCGCGGCGTACTGCGCCAGCAAAGGCGCGGTGCATGCGCTGACCCGGGCCATGGCCTGTGACCACGGCCCAGAGGGTATCCGCGTCAACGCGGTATGCCCCGGCTACATCGACACGCCAATGCTGCGCAGCTTCTTCCAGGACCACGGCGACATCGCCAGCCTGGAAAGCGCGGTGCGCGAGGTGCACCCGACCCGGCGCTACGGCACCCCGGCCGATGTCGCCAACCTCGTGTACTGGCTGGCCAGTGACGAGGCCCGCTATGCCAGCGGCCAGTTGTGGGTCCTCGATGGCGGCCTTACCGCCCAAGTCCAACAAATGAAACTGTGAGCCTCGCCATGCCAAAATCCGTGATCATCACCTGCGCCACCACCGGTGGCGTGCACACCCCGACCATGTCGGAATACCTGCCGATCACCCCGCAGGAAATTGCCGATTCTTCCATCGAGGCCGCCGAGGCCGGGGCTTCGATCATCCACCTGCATGCCCGCAACCCCGAGACCGGCAAGCCGGACCCGCGCCCGGAGCTGTTCCAGGATTTCATGGGGCAGATCCACCGCCAGAGCGATGCGGTGTTGAACGTGTCCACCGGCGGCGGCCTGGGCATGACCCGTGAGGAGCGCCTGCGAGCGGCACTGGCGGTGAGCCCGGAGATGGCCTCGCTGAACGTCGGCTCGATGAACTTCGGCATCTTCCCGATGAAGGCCAAGTACTCGAACTGGAAGCATGACTGGGAGCCTGCCTTCCTCGACAGCACCCGCGACTTCATCTTCCGCAACACCTTTGCCGACATCGAATACATCGTCAAGGAGCTGGGCGAAGGCCACGGTACCCGCTTTGAGTTCGAATGCTACGACCTGGGCCACCTGTACAACCTGGCGTGGGTAATCGACCAAGGCTGGGTCAAGCCACCGTTCCTGATCCAGATCGTGTTCGGGGTGCTGGGTGGCGTGGGTGCCGACCTGGACAACCTGATGCACATGCACACCGTGGCGCAGAAGCTGTTCGGCAAGGATTACGAATGGTCGGTGCTGGCGGCAGGCAAAAACCAGATGGCCTTTGCCACCCAGGCGGCAATGCTCGGCGGCAACGTGCGGGTCGGCCTGGAAGACAGCCTGTTCATCGGTGCTGGCGAGAAGGCTAGAAGCAACGCCGAGCAGGTGCTGAAGATCCGCTCGATCATCGAAAACCTCGGGCTCAAGGTGGCCACGCCGGCAGAAGCCCGGGCGCGCCTGGGCTTGAAAGGGCGCGACAAGATCACCTTGTGATTGGCGATGGGGATAGGCCATGCATAGCAAAATGTTGATCAACGGCGAGCTCGTCGAGGGCGCCGCTGCGCCCCTGGCTGTCATCGACCCGGCCACCGGGGAAGAGATTGTCAGCGTCGGACAGGCGGATGACGCTCAGCTGGACTGCGCCGTGCGCAGTGCCCATGAAGCCTTCGAGTCGTATTCAAAGACCACTCCGGCGCAGCGCGCCGTGCTGCTGCACGACATTGCCGGGGTCATCGAAGCCCATGCCGAAGAACTGGCGGCGCTGGAAAGCCAGAACGTCGGCAAACCCTGGCCATCGGCACTGAATGACGAGATGCCGCTGACCCTCGACACCTTCCGTTTCTTTGCCGGTGCGGCACGCACCTTGGCGGGTGTCGCAGCGGGCGAGTATGTGGCCGGGCACACCAGCCTGATCCGGCGCGACCCGATCGGCCCGGTGGCGGCCATCGCACCATGGAACTACCCGCTGATGATGGCCGCCTGGAAGCTGGCGGCACCGCTGGCGGCCGGTTGCAGCGTGGTGCTCAAGCTTTCCGAGGTGACCCCGCTGTCGACCTTGCGCCTGGGGCAGCTGCTGGCGGACGTGGTGCCCAAGGGCGTCATCAATATCGTCCACGGGGTCGGCAGTTCGACCGGCGCCCGGCTGATCAATGCCGAGGGCATCGAAGCCGTGAGCATTACCGGTTCGCCCGCGACCGGCAGCGCGGCCATGCGCGCCGCTGCGCAACAGATGCGCCAGGTGCATGTCGAGCTGGGTGGCAAGGCACCGGTCATCGTCTTTGAGGATGCCGATATCGAAAAACTGGTCGCCACCTTGCGTGCCACGGCGTTTTTCAATGCCGGCCAGGATTGCGCCCAGCCTTGCCGGGTGCTGGTGGCCAGCAAGGTCTATGACCGCGTGGTCAGTGCCCTGGCCGAGGCGGCGGTGACAATCAAGGTCGGCGCACCCAGAGCCGCTGGCACAGAGATGGGGCCGCTGGTGACCGAACTGCACCGGCAACGGGTAGCCGGTTTCGTCGAACGCGCCCGGGCCTACGCCGAGGTGGTGACGGGAGGCACGGTCGAGCCCGGCGGCGGCTTCTTCTACAGCCCGACCGTGATTGCCGACGTCGACCATCACGCGGAAATCGCCACCCAGGAACTGTTCGGCCCGGTGATTTCGGTGTCGCGCTTCACTGAAGGGCAAGACCCGGTCGCGATCGCCAACGCCACCCGCTATGGCCTGGCCTCGTCGCTCTGGACCCGTGACAGTGGCCGCGCCATGGCGGCCAGCAGCCGCCTGCGCTACGGCTTCACCTGGGTCAACACCCACGGTGTGGCCACGCCGGAAATGCCCTGGGCCGCCATGAAAGGCTCGGGCCACGGTTGCGACATGTCGGTGTTCGCGCTCGACGCCTACACCAGCGTTCGCCACGTCATGCTCGCGCACGGGTGACCCACATGGACCAATCAGCAGTGATCGTCACCGGCGGCAGCCGCGGCATCGGCCTGGCCATCGTCGAGAAGTTCCTCGCCCAAGGGCGCCAGGTCGTAACTTGCGGGCGGGGCGACCGGCCGCGACACCTGGACAGTGCGGTGGAGTGGGTGCAGGCCGATGTGGCCCGCCCGGAGGATGCCCGTTACATCGTCGAACGTGCCGAGCAGCGCTTTGGCCGCGTGGGCATCCTGGTCAACAACGCCGGCGTCCAGGTCGAGAAGACCGTGCTGGAAAGCACCGACGCCGATTGGGACGAAGTGATGGGCATCAACGCCCGCGGCACCTTCAACCTGTGCCGGGCGGTGCTCCCGGGCATGGTCCAGTGCGGCGGCACCATCATCAACCTGGGCTCTATCTCCGGGCAGAGCGCCGACCCGTCCATGGCCCTCTACAACGCGTCGAAGGCCTTCGTGCATGGGCTGACCCGTTCCATTGCGGTGGACCACGGCCCGCGGGTGCGCTGCAACGCGGTGTGCCCCGGCTGGATCATGACGGCGATGGCCGAGGACGCCTTTGCCATGGCCGCCGACCCGGCAAAAGCCAAGGCCGACGCCCTGGCGCGCCACCCGGCAGGCCGCTTTGGCCAGCCTGACGATATTGCCGAGACCGTGGCCTGGCTGGCCTCTGACGCGGCGCGTTTCATTACCGGGCAGTGCTTCGTCGTCGACGGCGGCCTGACCAGTGCATCCCCCCTGCAACCGAGGTTCTTCTGATGAGTGAATTCCAAAATGTCGCGGTGATTGGCGCGGGTGTGATCGGTGCCAGCTGGGCCGCGCTGTTCCTGGCGTCCGGGCGCAATGTGGCCGTGTATGACCCGTCGCCGACCATGGAGGCCGATGTTCGCAGCTACATCGACAACGCCTGGCCGACCCTGCGCGAGCTGGGCCTGGCCGGTGCCGAGCCAGGCCAGTTGAGTTTCCATGCCGATGTTGCCAGCGCCGTGGCGGAGGCGGATTTCATCCAGGAAAGCGTGCCGGAGCGCATCGCCATCAAGCATGAGCTGTTCGCCAAGCTGGAAGCCGCCCTCAAGCCCGGTGCCATCGTCGCGTCGTCCGCTTCCGGCCTGCGCCTGGGCGAGATGCAGGCGGGTTGGCAGAACCCGTCGCACTTCATCCTCGGCCATCCGTTCAACCCGCCGCACCTGATCCCGCTGGTCGAGGTCATGGGCAACGACAAGACAGCGGCCGGCGTGGTCGAGCAGGCCGAGCGCTTCTATGCACTGGTCGGCAAGGTGACCATCCGGGTCAACCGTGAAGTGAAGGGGCATGTTGCCAACCGCCTGCAGGCCGCGCTGTGGCGCGAGGCCATTCACCTGGTCAAGAGCGGTGTGGCCAGTGTGGAAGACGTCGACAAGGCCGTCTGGGCAGGGCCCGGCCTGCGCTGGGCGGCCATGGGGCCGACCTTGCTGTTCCACCTTGGCGGTGGGTCGGAAGGCCTGAGCGCGTTCTGCCAGAAGTACACCGAGAGCTTCCACGGCTGGTGGGACGACCTGGGCGACCCTCGCCTGGATGCGCAGACGGCTTCGATGCTGGTCGAGGGCGTGCACGATGAGGCCGGCGAGCACAGCTGGGCGACCCTCGCCACGCAGCGGGACGAACTGATCACCCGCATGTTGAAGGCGACCACGCCGCTTCGGCGCGGTTGAGAGTCGGCCCGAAGCCCTCCAGGCTTCGGGCCAGTTTGCCGCTGTGTGAGGTTTGCCATGCCAGAACAATTGACCCTACAGATAACCGACCTGATTGCCGAAGCCAAAGGTGTCGTGGTCATCGAGCTGCGTTCGCCGGATGGGGCCGCATTGCCATCGTTCAAGCCCGGTGCCCATATCGAGCTGCATCTGCCTGACGATCGGGTACGCCAGTATTCGCTGTGCAATGACGCCCGCGAAACCCATCGCTACTGCGTGGGCGTCGGCCTGTCCCCCGTCAGCCGTGGCGGCTCCCGGCACGTGCACCAGTCCCTGCGGGTAGGCGACAGGCTGACCGTAAGCCCGCCACGCAACCATTTTCCGCTGGAGGAGGACGCCCCGGGTTTCGTGTTTTTCGCGGGCGGCATCGGCATCACGCCGGTGTGGTCGATGATTCAGTGGTGCGAGGCCAACCAGCGCCCGTGGCACCTCTACTACCTGGTGCGCAGTCGCCAGCGGGCGGCGTTTCTGGAGCAGCTGCAGCCGTTTGGCGAGCGGGTCACCCTGCATGCCGACGACGAGGCTGGTGTGCTGTTCGATATCGCCGCAGCCATCGGTCAGCAGCCAGGCAACGTGCACTTCTACACTTGCGGCCCGACCCCTTTGATGCTGGCGGTCGAAGCTGCCGCGCACAGTTACCCCGAAGAGCAGGTGCATTTCGAGTGGTTCACCCCGAAAGAGCCGAAAACCGCGGCAACCGACAAGCCTTTCACCGTCCAGCTGGCGCGCAGCGGCAAGGCCTTCGAAGTCCCTGCGGACCAAAGCATCCTGCAGGTGCTGGAGGCCAACGGCCTGCGCGTGGAGAGTTCGTGCCGGGAGGGCACCTGCGCCTCATGCGAGACCTGTGTGCTGGACGGCGCGCCGGACCATCGCGACAGCGTGCTGACGCCGGCCGAACGCAAGAACAACGACGTGATGATGATCTGCGTGTCCCGCGCACTGTCGCAAACCCTGGTGCTCGATCTCTGAGCCGACGCCATGACTTCTGGAAGGAACTGTTCGTGAACAACCTGCTGCTGATTCACCAGGCCACCATCGGCGAAGACTGGATCGACTACAACGGGCACCTGCGCGATGCCTTCTACTTCCTGCTGTTCAGCCATGCCACCGATGCGCTGATGGACCACATCGGCCTCGACGCCGACGGCCGCGCCATTTACGGCCACACGCTGTACACGCTGGAGGCCCATATCAACTACCTGAGCGAAACCCGGCTAGGGGAGGAGGTGCAAGTGTTTACTCAGGTGATCGACCATGACAGCAAGCGCCTGCACATCGTCCATCACCTGTATCGCCCCAAGGATGGAGAACTGCTGGCGGCCAGCGAACAGATGCTCATGAACATCGCCAGCGAAGCCGGGCGTGCGGCGAAATTCGCCACAATCGTCGAAGCGAAGATCAGTGCGATCTTCCAGTCACACCGATCGCTGCCGCGCCCCGGCTATTGCGGTCGCGTGATAGGCATCCGCCGCTAGCACGCATCACCCGCTGGGCCTGATAACGACAAGACTGCGTTGCCTCTGAATAACAAAAACTGCCGCTTCCCATAGCTGCCACAGAGAGGATTTGCGTCATGAAAAATGCACTGCGCGTTATGTTCTGCTCCGCCTTGGCCATGAGTGCACACACTTATGCCGCCGAGCCGCCCCAATGCCGCCTGGTGCGGATGTCCGACCCCGGCTGGACCGACATCCAGACCACCACGGCCATTGCCACCACCTTGCTGAAAAGCCTCGGCTACCAGACCAAGTCGACCCTGGTGGGGGTGCCGCTGACCTTCAAGGCCCTGGCCGATGGCAAGAACATGGATGTGTTCCTGGGCACCTGGCTGCCGACCATGGAGCCCGACCTCAAACCCCACCGCGACGCGGGCGCCATCGATATCGTGCGGGTCAACCTGCAGCACGCCAAGTACACCCTGGCGGTGCCGCAGACCTTGTGGGACCAAGGGCTGAAGGACTTCGCCGATATCCCCCGGTTCAAGAACGAACTGGGCGGCAAGATCTACGGCCTTGAGCCTGGCGACGGCGGCAACAACGCCGTAATCAAAGCCATCGGCGACAACGCCTTCGGCCTGAAGGACGCCGGGTTCTCGGTGGTCGCATCCAGCGAGTCGGGCATGCTGGCGCAGGTCGAGCGTGCGCAGCGGCGCAACCAGGCGATCCTTTACCTGGGTTGGGAACCGCACCCGATGAACACGCGGTTCAAGATGAAGTTCCTCACCGGCGGCGACGACTACTTCGGGCCGGACTTCGGCGATGCCACGGTCTACACCAGCACCCGCAAAGGCTATGCCGACGAGTGCCCGAACGTCGGGCAACTGCTGAAGAACCTGAGCTTCACCCTGGACATGGAGAACCACATCATGGGCTCCATCCTCTACGACAAGATGGAGCCCGAGGCCGCTGCCAGGGCCTGGTTGAAGCAGAACCCGCAGGTGCTCGACGGCTGGCTGGCGGGCGTGACCACCTGGGATGGCCAGCCCGGCCTTGCTGAAGTCAAAGCGCAGGTGGCGCCATGATCGAGAAGCGCAGCATAGAGTTCGTGCCCCACAACGAGCGGTACGGCAGGCCGCGTCGGCTGTTCAGCGTATGGTTCAGCTCCAACCTGCAGGTGACTGCGCTGATGGTCGGCACCTTGGGTGTGGCCTCCGGGCTGAGCCTGCTGTGGACGCTGGCCGGGCTGGTCATCGGTTGCATGCTGGGCACGGTGTTCATGGCCGCCCATTCGGCGCAAGGCCCGCACCTGGGCGTGCCGCAGATGATCCAGAGCCGCGCCCAGTTCGGCGTGTTCGGCGCCGCCATTCCGCTGCTGGTGATGGTGACCGCTGCGGTGCTGTTCATGGCCGCCAGCGGCGTGCTGATGCGCGACCCGTTGAAGGCGCTGCTGCCGGTCACGGACAACCAGGCGATCGTCATCGTCGCAGTCGCGACCTTTCTGATTGGCGTCGTCGGCTATGAACTGATTCACCGCCTGGGCGCCTGGATGAGCGTGCTGTCGTCGGTGGTGTTCGGTGCCGCCTTGATCCTGATCCTGACGCAGGCCAACACAGCAGGGACCCTCCACGGTGAAACGGGCGGCTTTTCGATGCCGGTGTTCAACCTGGTGATCGCCCAGGCCGCCTCCTGGACGTTGGGCTATGGCCCCTATGTGGCGGATTACTCGCGCTACCTGCCCGCTGATGTCGATACCCGGCACACCTTCTGGACCACCTACTTCGGTTGTGCCTTGGGTTCGCTGGGCATGATGGCGCTCGGGGCCACGCTGGCCGCGGTGGTGCCCTCGGCACTGAGCGTCGACCCGGGCAGCGCGATCGCCAGCCTGTTCGGCCCTTGGGCACCCGCCGCACTGGTGGTGATTGCGCTGGGCGTGATCCAGTACAACGTGCTGTGCCTTTACAGCGCCTATATGTCGACCACTACGATCTTCAGCGGTTTTGCCAGGCTGCAGCAGGTATGGCAGGGGACAAAGAGCCTGCTGATGGCGGTGCTGTCGGTGCTGGCCTGTGCGATTGCCACACAGACCCAGTACCACTTCGACACCTTCTTTGCCGACATCCTGATCGGGCAGCTGTACCTGTTGATTCCCTGGAGTGCGATCAACCTGGTGGATTACTACGTGGTGCGGCGGGGGAGTTACAGCATTGATGATCTTTACGATGCGCAAGGGCGGTACGGGGGGTGGAACCGGAAAACCATGGTGGTGTATGGGGTTTCGATCATTGGCACGGTGCCGTTCATGAAGTTGTCGTTTTTTGAGGGGTATTTCGCTCAGTTGATCGGGGCGGATGTGAGCTGGATTGCCGGGTTGGCATTGGCAGGGCTGCTCTATTTCGTATTCAGTGGGGGCGGATGGGTTCGTCTTGGTATCTGCAGCGCCTATGAGACCGAGCGCCGCCCGCGCGGCGCTCGATCTCACAGGCGCTGAAAATACCAAGGCGAACACTTAAAACTTACAACTTCATAACTTCCGTGCACGCCTGTTTCATGCCTGTTCACGCCGTAAATAATTATATTTTCCATACCGTTGACCCTCTCCAAATCTATCGTCTATCCTGCGCCGACAAACTGTAGACATTTGGTAGACATGTCTAATTCAGTCGTCAGGGCCGCGTAAGCGCTCGGTGAAAACTGCCTCGATCACAGGCTGCCTGCAAAACCGCGGGCGGCTGGCGCGCGGCTGGCTGACTGTCTGCAGTGACTCGACATAATTAATACAACAGGAGAGCTGTCGCGGTGAGTAATACAACGTTGTCCATCGAAGATGCGCCATTAAACAACTTCCACCAATTGATGACCGTGCGCGCCGGCGGTGGCTGGATTCTCGACGGTTATATCCTCAGCATCATCGGCGTGGTGATCGTGCAGTTTTCCGATTACCTGAAGCTGGATTCGTTCTGGCAGGGCATGGTCGCTGCCTCGGCGATGCTCGGCACCTTCTGTAGCGGCTTCCTCGGCGGCTGGCTGACCGACAAGGTCGGGCGCCGTCGCCTGTTCTTCGTCGGCCCGGTCCTGTTCATGGTCGGCTCGCTTGGCTCGTTGTGGGTCGAGTCGGGTATCGCGCTGTTCATCCTGCGTTTCCTGGTCGGGGTGGGCGTTGGCCTGGAGTACCCGGTCGCAGGCTCGCTGTTGACCGAGTTCCTGCCGCAAAAGCATCGTGGCCAGCGCCTGGCCGGGTTGACCATCCTGTGGTTCGCTGGCGCCGCGCTGTCGTACATGGTCGGCAACTTCATCCTGGCGCGTGGTGGCGACGAGGCCTGGCGCCTGGTGCTGGCCAGCTCCGCGGTGCTGGGGGCATTGCTGTTCATCGTCCGCCTGCGCACCCCGGAATCGCCACGCTGGCTGGTCAGCAAGGGGCGCTTTGCTGAAGCCGAGCGCATCATCAAGCAGGTCTACGGGCCGACGTACTCGCTGGCCAACATGCCCGAGCAAGCGGCAGAGCAGAAAGTCTCGCTCTGCGACCTGATGCGTTCGGGTTATGGCAAGCGCATGCTGTTCGTCGCGGTGTTCTGGAGCTCGGCGGTGGTGCCGATGTTTGCCGTGTACTCCTTCGCGCCGGTGGTGTTGCAGGCACTGAACCTGAAGGGTGACTGGGCGTCGTACGGCTCGGTGCTGATCACGCTGCTGTTCGTGGTCGGTTGCATCGTCGCGACGCGCCTGATCGACACCCTGGGCCGCCGCCCGCTGATCATCCACAGCTTCCTCTGGTCGACCCTGGCCTTGCTCGGCCTGGGCCTGTTTTCCAACAGCTCCGAAGCCCTGGTCCTGTTGATGTTCGGGGCCTACGCACTGTTCATCGGTGGTGCCCAGGTGCTGGAGCTGGTGTATCCGAACGAGCTGTTCCCTACTGAAATCCGTGCATTCGCTGTCGGCATGGGTTCGTCCATGTCGCGCATCGGCTCTGCGGCGGGTACCTGGCTGGTGCCGGTTTCGCTGCTGCACCTGGGCATTGGCAACACCATGCTGGTTGCAGCGCTGGTATCCCTGGCGGGGTTGGTGGTGTCGGTGTGGCTGGCCCCGGAAACCCGTGGCATGAGCCTGGAGATGGCGTCTTCGCTCGAACGGTGATCACCAGGGGCCAGCTGCTCTAGGCTCAGAACCCCGGAGCGATCTGGCCCTTGTAGCGGGTCAGGATGAAGTTGCGCACTTCGGGCGAGTTGAGGGCCTTGGCCAGTTTCTGGATGCCTGGGTCCTGCAGGTTGTCGGGACGGGCGACCAGGTATTCCACATACAGGTCCCTGCCTTTTTCAACGATCAGCGCGCTGTTGGTATCGATGCCGGCCTCCAGTGCGTAGTTGGCGAAGACGAAGGCCAGGTCCACCTGCTTGACCGAGCGGGCCAGCATGGCGCCTTCCAGCTCGCGGATCTTCAGGTGGCGCGGGTTGTCGGTGATGTCACGCTGGGTGGACTGCGGGTTGCCCGGGTCCTTGAGCTTGAGCAACCCGGCCTCGGCCAGCAGCACCAGGGCGCGACCGGTATTCACCGGGTCGTTGGGGATGGCCACGCTGGCGCCCTCTGGCAGTTCGGCCAGGGTCTTGTACCGGGCCGAATAGGCACCGAACGGCTCGATGTGCACGCCCACCACCGGGACCAGGTCGGTGTGCCGGGTCTGGTTGAAGTCGTTGAGGAACGGCCGGTACTGGTAGTAGTTGGCGTCCAGGTGCTTCTGCGCCAGTTGCAGGTTGGGCTGGATGAAGTCGTTGAACACCTTGATGTCCAGGTCCACGCCTTCTTTTGCCAGGGTCGGTTTGACGAATTCGAGGATCTCGGCGTGGGGTACCGGCGTGGCGCCGACCACCAGGTGTTCGGCGGCTTGTGCACTTAAGGCGATGAAAGCGGCGAGGGCTGTGAGGGTCTTTTTCATGAGGGGATACCTTGCAGGAGTCAGCGTCGGGTGAAATGTCTTACCAGGCGGTCGCCGCTCATCTGCAGCACCTGCACCAGCAGGATCAGCAGCAGCACGGTGACCACCATCACATCGGTCTGGAAGCGCTGGTAACCGAAGCGGATCGCCAGGTCGCCGAGACCGCCGCCACCGATCACGCCCGCCATGGCGGTGTAGTCGACCAGCACGATGGCGGTGATGGTGACGGCCGCGACCAGCCCGGTGAGGGCTTCGGGCAGCAGGGTGTAGCGGATGATCTGGGTAAGGCTGGCGCCCATGGCCTGGGTGGCTTCCACCACGCCGTGGTCGACCTCGCGCAGCGCGGTCTCCACCAGGCGCGCGAAGAACGGCGTGCAACCCACCACCAGCGGCGGGATGGTGCCCTTGACCCCGAGGGAGGTGCCGGTCAGCAGCGTGGTCAGCGGGATCAGCACGATCAGCAGGATGATGAACGGTAGCGATCGCAGCACGTTGACCACCACGGAAAGGGCACGGTAGAGCGGCCCGTTGGCCAGCAACTGGCGCTGCCCGGTGAGGTACAGCAACACCCCCAGTGGCAGGCCGAACAGCACGGTGAAGCCCAGTGCCGCGCCCAGCATGCTCAGGGTATCGAGGCACGCCTGGGCGATTTCGACCCAGTCGAGGTGGCTCAGCAGTTCGTTCATGGGCGTGCCTCGCGGCGCAGCACGGCCGCCGGGTGCGTGCCGGCCAGGCGGTCGCCGCGGCCGAACAGCTTGTTACGCAACGTGCCGGGTTCATAGGCGAGCTTGAACAGCCCCCGCGCCTGCAGCTCCGGTACCAACAGGCCGACCACCGCCTCGAAGGTTTCCGGAGCGACCACGCTGGCCAGGTTGAAACCGTCGACACCGGTTTCATCTACCCATTCCTGCAATTGATCGGCCACAGTCCGGGCCGAGCCCACCAGCACCGGACCGTCACCGCCGATGGCGCAGTAGTCGGCAATTTCGGCAGTGGTCCAGGTGCGTGTCGGGTCGGCGCGGGTGAAGGCTTCGACGGCCGACTGGATGGCTTCGCTGGGCACTTCGCGCAGTACCTGGCCGGGTGCGTATTCGGCGAAATCGATGCCAGTCCAGCCGGACATCAGTGTCAAGGCGCCACTGGCGCTGGCGTACTGGCGGTATTCGTCGAGCAGGGCCAACGCCTGCTGATCGGTGGGCGCGACGATGACCGTCAGTTGCTCGAGAATCTGCACATCTTCCGGCGCTCGGCCGGCAGCCGCCACGGCGGCGCGCAGTTCCGCCACCTGCTTTTGCAGCACCGCCTTGCTTGGCGCGGCGACGAACACGCACTCGGCGTTGGCGGCGGCGAACGCGCGCCCGCGGCTGGAGGCGCCGGCCTGGTAGATCACCGGGGACCGCTGCGGCGAAGGTTCGCTCAGGTGAAAACCCGGCACCTTGAACCACGTGCCCTGGTGGTCGATGCCGTGGACCTTGCGCGGGTCGGCATACACGCCGGTTGCCCGGTCGGCCTGCACCGCATCGTCTTCCCAGCTGGTTTCCCAGAGCTTGTAGCAGACCTGCAGGTACTCCTCGGCCAGGGCATAGCGCTGGTCATGGCTGAGCGGGGCCTGGCCGAGGTTGCGCGCGCCGCTGGCCAGGTACGAGGTGACGATGTTCCAGCCAGCGCGCCCCTGGGTCAGGTGATCGAGGGTGCTCATGCGCCGGGCGAACGGGTAGGGGTGTTCGAACGACACCGACGCGGTCACGCCGAACCCAAGGTGGCGGGTAGCAGCCGCCATGGCCGGTACCAGTTGCAACGGGTCGTTGACCGGTACCTGGGCGGCGTTGCGCAAGGCAGAGTCAGCACTGCCGCCATACACGTCATAGACGCCCAGCACATCGGCGATGAACAGGCCGTCGATGCAGCCGCGCTCCAGGGTCCTGGCCAGCTCCACCCAGTAGTGAATATCCGTGTAGCGGGTGGCCTGGTCCCGCGGGTGGCGCCACAGCCCGGGCGAAAGATGGCCGACGGTGTTCATGGCAAAGGCATTGAGGCGGATCTGCTTGGTCATGGTCGGACAACCTCAGTTCCAGTCATGGCGGGCAGGCTTGATGCCGTTCAACGCCCAGTTGCCGACCAGGTGGTACTTCCAGCGCACCGGGTCGTGCAGGGTATGTACCCGGGCGTTGCGCCAATGCCGGTCGAAGTTGTGCCGGGTCAGCGACGAACGCGTGCCGCCCAGTTCGAACAGGCGGTTGCTGGCCTCGATGGCCACCTCGGTGGTGAGCACCTTGGCCTTGGCCACGGCCACCGAGGCCAGGGCCACGTTGTCTTCATTCGGTGCCGGTCTGGCGGCATCCAGCGCGAGGCCTGCACGCTCGAGCAGCGCCTCGGCCGCTTCCTGGCGGATTTCCAGTGAACCGACCTGGATGATGGTCAGCGGGTCTTCACTGGCCTTTTCGACCTTGGCATCGATCCATGGGCGAGCGTGCTCGCGCACGAAGGCAATGGTGTCATCCAGCGCGGCGCGGCCGATGCCGGCATCGATGGCGGCGGTGGTCAGCTGGGCAAAGGGGCCGGCCAGGGTCGGGCTTTCGTAGGAGCGGTAGCTGGGGAACAGGTTGAACGCCGGTACCCGCAGGCCATCGAGCAGCACCGTACCGCTTGAGGTGGTGCGTTGGCCCATGCTGCTCCAGTCGTCGACGATCACCAGGCCAGGCGTGCCGCGTTCGACGAATGCCAGCTGCGCACGGTCCTGCTCATCCAGCGCCAGCACCCCGATCCAGTGGGCATACAGGGATCCGGTGCAATAGCCTTTGCGCCCATCGATGCGATAGCCGTCGCCCTCGGTAACCAGGCGTGTGCGGATGTCCTGCACGGTCTTGCCGCCGGTTTCCGACAAGGCATTGGCAAAGCGATGGCCCTGCAGCACCAGGCTGAAGAAGTGGCGCTGCTGCTCGGGCGTACCTTGCAAGCGGATGTCTTCGAGCAGGCAATAGTGGTTTTGCGGGATCTGCCCCAGCGAGGGGTCGGCGGCGGAGATGATGGCGATCACTCGGGCGAGGGTGGCGAACGAGACCTGCGCACCGCCATGTGCCCGTGGCACGGTGATGCCCCAGAGTCCGCTGTTGGAGAAGGCGTCGACAATGTCTGCCGGCACTTCCCGCTGTCGATCGCGTTCGGCTGCGCCTTCGCGCAACAGGGCGGCCACCTGGTGGGCGACGGTGATCGCTTCGGCGTCGTCGCGGATGATGTGTGCTGCGGGATGGCGAATTTCGTAGGCAGCAGAGAGTATTTCGCTAGGCATGGACAACTCGATGTGTAGTCGGACGACTTCACATTGCAGCTGTTGTGCCAGCCAGTGAGCCCCAGCAAATCCGGGCGTTTCAGCCGAATGGGGCTGTATCGGCCTGTGTGAAGGCATGGACAGTTGTTGCCGAGGTGTTGGCCTAGCAACAGCATCATGCTTCTAGTGCGTCAGGCTCACTTGCGCAGCGCTTGCACCAACTCTGCCTTGGTCATGCGCGAGCGGCCCTTGATGTCCTTGCTGCGCGCTTCCTTGAGCAGGCTTTCCTTGGTCTGGCTTTCCAGCGAGGTACTCGATGTGCGGGCATGCCCTTCGCGTGTTTTGGCTGCACGCTTGGCCGAATCCGAGCGAGCGGTCTTCTTCTCGCCAGAGGACGTCTTGCTGCCCGAGCCGCCTGACTTCTCGCCACCACCGGACTGCTTGTTGACGGTGGCCCAGGCACGCGCCTCGGCTTCATCTTTCGAAACGCCCTTGTGCTCGTAGCTCTCTTCTATGTGCTCGGCCTTGCGTTTCTGTTTGTCGGTGTATTTGTCCTTGTCGCCGCGTGGCATGGCAGTCACTCCTGCGTGGTGTGCATGAACGGTTGAAGGGCAAGGGCAGCCCGAAGTGCCGTTGAATGGACAGGCGGTGCGCTCAGGGTTCGCTGATCTGCGACAGTGGCCTGGCCACCTGTTCGAGTGAACGCCGTTCGGCCGCCACGCCCCACAGGGCCTGGGTCAGGGCCGCGATGATCATCAAGGCCGCGCCGAGCAGGTAACCGTACAGCACGTTGAGGCGCTCGCCGGTTTCGATCAGCGCGCCGAACAGGGTCGGCCCGATCAGGCCGCCCAGGCCGGTGCCGAAGGCATAGAACACGGCAATGGCCAGCGCCCGGATTTCCAGCGGGAAGGTTTCCGCCACGGTGAGGTAGGCCGAACTGGCCGCCGCCGAAGCAAAGAAGAAGATCACCATCCAGGCCAGGGTCTGCTGGGTCACGTCGATCAGTTGTTGCTGGAACAGGTAGCCGCTGACGGCCAGCAGCACGCCCGAGACCAGGTAGGTCGAACTGATCATGATGCGCCGGCCGACCACGTCGAACAGCCTGCCCAGCAGCAGCGGGCCGCAGAAGTTGCCCAGCGCGAAGGGCAGGATGTACCAGCCCACCTTGGCCGCTGGCACCCCGTAGAAGTCGGTCAGCACTAGCGCATAGGTAAAGAAGATCGCGTTGTAGAAGAATGCCTGCGCGGTGAGCAAGGTCAGGCCCACCAGTGCGCGGCGCCGATGCGCGACGAACAGGCTGTGGAACACCTCGCGCAACGGCGTGTGGTGGCGTGCGCGCAGGCGCAGGGGAGGGGCTTGCAGCGGCGGGATCTCGATCCCGCGCTTATGGTAATGGCGTTCGATGTCGGCGACGATGCGCTCGGCGTGCTCCGGCTGGTTGTGGATCATCAGCCAGCGCGGGCTTTCCGGAATCCACAGGCGCATGAACAGGATCAGCAGGCCGAGCAGCGCGCCGATGCCAAAGCACAGGCGCCAGCCCAGATCGCCACCGGCCACTGCCGGGTCGAGCAGGATCACGGCACCGGCCGCGCCGAGCGCTGCGCCGATCCAGAAGGTGCCATTGATGGTCAGGTCGACCCAGCCGCGATAACGCGCCGGGGTAAATTCCTGGATGGTCGAGTTGATCGCCGTGTACTCGCCGCCGATGCCGGCGCCGGTAAGAAAGCGGAACAGCAGGAAGCTCCACAGGCTCCAGGAGAATGCGGTCGCGGCCGTGGCGCCGATGTACAGGAACAAGGTGATGAAGAACAGCCTGCGCCGCCCCAGGCGGTCGGTCAGCCAGCCGAAGAGCAGCGCACCGAGTACCGCACCGGCGATGTAGGTGGCGCCTGCCAGGCCGATCTCGGTGTTGGACATATGCAGCGCGGGGCTGTCCTTGAGCGCGCCGGCCACCGAGCCCGCCAGGGTGACCTCAAGGCCGTCGAGCAGCCAGGTGATGCCCAGGGCCAGCACCAGCAAGGTGTGAAAACGCGTCCACGGCAGGCGGTCGAGGCGGGCGGGAATGTCGGTGCTGTAGAGGCGTTCCCGGGCCGAGGCGCCATCGGGCTGTTGCAAGGCTTGGGTCGTCACGGCAATTCCTTAACTGACAGACATGCGCGGACCGCTCCTACAACGGCACGGTAATCTAGCAGCCTGGTCGGATGGATCTTCAGGCACTCATCCGTCCGATTGCTCTTCTGGCGGAACCTGCCCCTCGGGCCAGTCCGGAGCCTCCTGCTGCGGTTCGTCATCAGGTTTGGGTACGGGCTCGCCCGGATTGTGCGGCACTTCGTCGACATACGGGTCAGGGTGGTTGGGGTCGTTCACGGCTTGTCTCCTGCTCAAGGTGATTACCCCTTTTAGGGCGTGGCCGTGGCCTCACTGTTCAATCCGATTCGCCAATGGTTGTCAGGGCGTGTGCGCTGGAGCGGACGGATGAAGCTCTTTAGTGTGCAATTCCGTTAAAGTTACTTGAAGTGCTCTTGAATTGTTCGCCGAAAAAGCAATTCCGTTTTTTTCAGGTCTATGGATGCTAATTTGGTTCTTGCAATATTCTGGTGTTGTCAATGGCCTGCATTAATAGTGTGTTGAAGATTATTATTTAATACTGCTCATTTTTTTGAGAGTAGTCATAGATTTCTGCATGTTGCAGTCCGAATTTTTTGAGAAGATCAATAACTGCATTCGATACGACTAGGCGATAATCATCGGTCAAGCCAAAATCAGTCATGCCGGCAATGCCGTGGATTTTTAACCACGAAAAGTGTGGGAGTGCCCTGTCTGGATAAGAGTCTTCAAATGCTTCAGACTTTTTTATATCGACAGCATCGAAGCTGCAGCCAGTAAGTCCGAGCTCTTTTATTGCGTCTTCAACTGTCTCGGTAACAATGAAGCAAGGAAATGACTCAAGAAGATGATCGCCAAGCCAGCCATCAAACTCATATGTCAGGGATTGAATAACAGGGGGGTGCTCGGAGGTGTCCATAACTGTTCCCTCACCCAACCCTCCAGCAACCTCTGGCTCCACATAGTAATACATGACTATCACCTCATCTCACTGCTGGAACGAACTCTGCCCCGAACATTCCATCAATTTCAGTTGCCTTGTCAAGCAGCTGTTGCTTGGTGGGTGCTGGAAACTCTCTATAAAATTTATTCCATTCCTTTCGAATGGCACTAAGGTGAAGTGCTGAATTTTTCTCTTTGGGAATACCTCTCAAATTTTCCAGAGAGTGCAGTTCATCATTCCTCACCAATCCTGGGTGCCGACGCTGAACCTGTTGCTCGACAGCATGATGGACAACCACCTTCCCTCGTTGACCGGGATAGGCATTGAAAAATGTCGCTTTGTAATCATCAGAACCTGCCTTCCCAAATGCCGCCTGCGGTAACGTCTCATCACGTGACGCACTAAGGCCTGTTGGATTTCTTCGGGTGACTTTTAAATTGCCAACATTCGATCCAAGCGCACCATTCGATTGAACCCGATACCGTGCAGTCAAACCGCCCACAACGACTGCACTACCAAACGTCACCAACTTCTGTTGATCTGATCCTTCTCCGTAACGACTGCCACCAAACCGATACCCTGCCTCACCGCCAATCGCCCCCCCAAACATCCCCCACAGCGCCATTTCTGGCCCCACCAATGCCACGGCACTGGCAAGTCCAAACCCCAATACAGTGGCCTCAAGCCAGCCTGGCACTTCCGGATCGATCTCATCGGTAGTTTCAGAGCCACCACCGATAAATACGTTTGATGACCCGGCGCTGATCCTCGCATCGCATACCGTGCGATCCCCAACCCTAGCCGCGGGTTGCCCGTTGATGTAAACAGACCGACTGCCCTGGGCCAGGGTTTTGGTAACTCCGGGATGATCGGTGCACAGCGCCTGATCCACATGCGCCCTGGCAGCGGGCCTGCCATTGATATGTACGTTGTCAGAACCTGAAGTAATCCAGCCTGTTTCGCGTTGAGCATGGGAGAGGCTCCCCAGCAACTGGCCAATGCCCGCGCCGGTTGCCGCTCCTGCACCGATCATGGCGCCAATCGCCAGACCACCCAGCCCTCCGGTGCCGACCACGGCAATCCCGATCAGTACTGCGCCGGCACCCAAGGCAAGGCCGGCCAATAAGCCGCTCAATGCGCTGGAATGCTCGATCGGATCATCCTGTCGCGCAGCCGCGCCGGTCATGCGGTGGCTGCCTTTTCAGCGGCGGCGCCACGCAACTCCAGGCTGCCGATCAGCTCGTCGAAGGCACTGCGCTCAATGGCCGTCATGCCTTTTGGGTTGTTGCTGGTGGCGGTGATCTGTATCAGAAGCGGGTGGTCATGCTCGTCTCGGTGCAGGAAAATCACTTGAATCTGGTGCACGGGCTGGCCTTGTTGACGCCAGCGCAGCTCAGCCCGTCGAGCCTCCAGGCCTGCCACCTCGACCGGTGAAACCGGCTCGACCCAGTGAATATGGGAAAGTGATTTTTCCAACGCCTTCAATGCCTGCTGAGAAAGCGCTTCGAGATCTGCGTCGGGTGGGACCTGCGACCGGCCTATTACCAGCGAGAACGGGCTTGGCCCGATGTCAGTCAAGGTCAAGAGTTGAAATGTCTTGTCCTTCAAACTTTCCGGCCGAACAAAGCTCAGTTCATTGGTAACGAAGCGTGGAGGCGGTATCGCTTTCAACGCCTCCTGTTCCAGCCGCTCACGCTCAAGTCGTTCTTGCTGTTCGCGCCGCTGTGAAAGACGGTCGTAAATATTCGTACGATGCATAAGACTGTTCCTTGTCCCTGACTAGTTCTTGTTCAAATTGATGAGGCTGCTACCGGCGAGGTCCACCTCCACGCCAGACAGGATGACCTTTCCATTCGCCTGCATTTCCAAGCGGCTACTGCCCACTTCCAGCGTGATGGAAGTGGCCGCCTTGATCCGTACCGCCCCCTGATCGACCGTCACCAGGTACGAACCCTCTTCCACGGCAACGCTGCTTTCCTGCCGGATGGTTTGCGCGTACTTGCCTCCAACCGTGATGTTCCGATTACCACCGACGTCGTGCTTCTCATCCGCCTCGACCTCGGTATCCAGGTTGCGCTCGGCATGCAGGATCACCTGCTCGGCGCCGGCCTTGTCTTCGAAGCGGAAGCAGTTGGCGTTGGAACCCTTGCCTTTGGTGGAGCGCGTCAGGAATCCGCTCTGGGTCTTGTTCGCCGGCAGCGCCCAAGGCGGGGTATTACGGCTGTTGTAGAGGCTGCCGATGATCAACGGCCGGTCCGGGTTACCGTCGAGAAACACCACCACCACCTCATCCGCCATCCGCGGAATCTGGATGCTGCCAAATCCACCGCTGGCACCGGCCTGCGCCACGCGTACCCAGCAAGAGCTCTGGTCGTTGAAGCCACCGTTGCGGTCCCAGTGGAACTGCACCTTCACCCGGCCCAGTTCGTCGGTGAAGATCTCTTCGCCGGGTGGGCCGACGACAATGGCGGTCTGCGGGCCGGCGATGGTCGGCCTCGGCGTGCTTAGCGGCGGGCGGTACGGGATCTTTTTGCGCACGCAGGTGAAGGTGTTGAAGTAGCCGGCCTGCTGGCCAGTGAGGTAGTTGTTGTGGCCCTCGCAGGTCACGCCCATCAGCAGGAACTCGCGCTCTTCCACCGGGCCGCGCTGGTGACCCGGGTGCTGCAGCAGTTTGAAGCTGTAACCGGGGCGCATGGCGCGGCAGTTGCTGGCACCTTCGAACTGTTTGCCAACGAGTTCCAGCGCCTCGATGCGCCGACGCAACAACGCCTCGCCTTCGTCATAGGTGCTGTGGGTGTACTGGCCGGGGTCGTAGATTTCGAAACGCTGCACGGCGCCTTGCTCGTTGTTACTGGGCAGGGCTACCGGCAGGCGGTTGCGGGGTTGGCGGTAGTCGAAGGTTTGCGCGGCGAGGCATCCGGCCTGCAGCTGGCGCTGGCCGCACCACTGGGTGATCGCGTCTGCGGTTTCGGTGAACGAGGCGCTGTGGAAGCGGATCTGCGCTTGCTCGGGGAGTGGGTCGAGCACGGTGGAGTCGTCGCAGATGACCAGGGTATGGCCTTCGCGGCTGTGCTCGAAAAAGTAGAACAGCCCCGCTTCATCCAGCAGGCGCTGGACGAAGTTGAGGTCGCTTTCGCGGTATTGGGTGAGGTAGGTGTGGCGTTTCTGCGGCAGGCTCAGGCGCAAGGCGTAGTCGGCATGGGCCGGGTACAGAGCGAAGACGTCGGCGAGTACGTCAACGACCGTGCAGTTCTGGAAGATGCGCGTGTCGGTGCGGTGCCTGAGCATCGTCAGCCAAGGGCTCAAGGTTGCGCCGTAGCGATCCAACGCGCCGTCGCTGCCCTGGCTGGCAAAGCGCGTGAGATAGCCATTGACGAAACGCGGCGCGGCATCGGCCAGTTCGATCTCGAGGCTGACTTGCTGGCCGATCATCGACTTGAGCGGCATTTGTGGCGCGTCGCAGATCAGCAGCAGCTCATAGGCGAACGGCTGCGAAAGGAGCCTCGGCGCCCCTGAAGCTTTCCAGCAGCAGCGGCTGGTCGGGGTCGGTCAGGTGGTGAAACTGGAACAGTCGGCGATGCTGCGGCGAGAGGCGCTCTGCCAGGTCCATGATCATTGCGTTGTCCTTGAGGGCGAGAAGCGCTCGCAGGCTAGGGCAATGATCGAAGGGCTGACAATGAACGGTGTGTTGAGAGAAAAACGTGTGTGTAGGACGGAGAAACCGGCTGATTTCGCGCTGTCCTACACAACGCGAAAGTACCCGAAACAGGGAAAGAGCGCCGGCCCAGCAACGGCGCTACTTTGCGGAAAAAGCGCGCCCGGCCAGCGCTTCACCTAGTTCACCGGTTCAAACAGCTCAGCCGAATCAACGAGTTACAAAGTTGTCACCGCTCGCACTCGGCTGCCGGGTTTTCCCGGTGTGCTATCAGCGAGCCAGTCGCTCAAGCAATGCCTTGGCCACCCCCTCGGACGAGGCTGGGTTCTGCCCGGTGATCAGATGACCATCCTCGACCACATGGCTCGCCCAGTCCGCGGCCTTGGAGTATTCGCCGCCGTTGGCCTTGAGCATGTCTTCCACCAGGAAAGGCACAACCTCGGTCAATCCGACAGCCTGTTCTTCGCTGTTGGCAAAGCCGGTGACCTTCTTGCCCTTGACCACCGGGTGGCCGTCTGGCGCCTTGACATGCTTGAACACCCCAGGCGCGTGGCACACGGCGGCTATCGGCTTGTTGGCGGCATAGAAGGCTTCGAGCAAGGCCCTGGAGTCACTGTCCTCGGCCAGGTCCCACAGCGGCCCGTGGCCACCGGGGTAAAACACCGCGTCGAAGCCGTACGGGTCGATTTCGCCAAGCGGCACGGTGTCGGCCAGGGCCATCTGCCCGTCAGTGTCGCTGGCGAAGCGCCGGGTGGCGTCGGTCTGGGCGTCGGGTTCGTCGCTTTTCGGGTCCAGCGGTGGCTGGCCTCCTTTGGGCGAGGCGAGGGTGACGTCGGCATTGGCGTCGACGAACACGTAGTAGGGGGCGGCGAATTCTTCCAGCCAGAAGCCGGTCTTCTTGCCGGTGTCGCCCAGCTGGTCGTGCGAGGTGAGCACCATCAAAATCTTTTTCATCAAAGCCACTCCTCCAGAGGTGAATGGGCAGTGCGCGGTTCGCCCTGCATGAAGGTGGGAGGGCAGGGCGCCGCAAGCGTTCCATGATAGTCATCGAAAAGAATGCAGGGTTTGCCGCTCAGTCAATTACCCTAGTGGCACGATCACTTCAGTTATGGATGCCTGCCCATGAGCAACACCTCATTCCGCCAACCCGTCATCGCCGACGCCGAGCGCTGCTTCGCGATCGAAATCGGTGCCTACGAAGGTGACGAAGCGGCCACGCTGGAGAAGATCCGCACGCGTATCAGCCAATACCCTGAAGGCTTCCTGCTGCTCGAAGACGCCCATGGCATCGTCGGCTTCATCAACAGCGGCTGCGCCCACGACGTGGTGATGTCCGACGAGGCCTTCAAGGAGCTGGTCGGCCATGACCCGCAGGCGCCCAATGTGGTGATCATGTCGGTGGTGGTGGACACGGCCCAGCAGGGCAAGGGCTATGCCAAGCGGCTGATGAGCGAGTTCATCAGCCGCATGAGGGCGCTGGGCAAACAGACCATCCACCTGATGTGTAAGGAGCAGCACGTCGAGCTGTACCGCAAGATGGGTTACCAGTATGTGCGGCCGTCGCCCTCGGACCACGGTGGCATGGCCTGGCATGAGATGGTCATGGAGCTCTGACCCAGGCGGGTGATGACAATGTATTTAGTCACATTTAGTTACTACGAAATGAGGGTTCACTGCCTGTCTGCCCCGGTCTAGAGGGGGTGAATGGATCGACTGCCATTCAACAGTCACAAAGCTGTAACACAGCTGATGCAAAGTGTGCTCGCCATCACACGGAGCGCTTTTCCATGATACGCCTCATGAAGTCTGCTGCACTCGCCGTTGCGGTTTCTCTGTCTGCCACTTCGGCCTTTGCCGCAGACAACGTTCGCCTGACCGGTTCCGGCGCCAGTTTCCCTGCACCGATCTACCTGACCTGGTTCAAGGACTTCAGCAAGAACACGGCTGGCGTCACCGTTGACTACCAGTCCAAGGGTAGCGGCGCAGGCGTTCAGGACTTCCTGAACAAGACCGTCGACTTCGCCGCCAGCGACTCGGCCATGAGCGAAGCAGACATTGCCAAGGTCGGCGAAGGCGTGCAGTTGCTGCCGATGACCGCCGGTGAAATCGTCCTGGCCTACAACCTGCCGGGCAACCCGAAAGGCCTGAAGCTGCCACGCGATGTGTACTCCAACATCTTCCTGGGCAAGATCACCAAGTGGAACGACCCGCAGATCGTCAAGGCCAACCCGGGCATGAAACTGCCTGACCTGCCGATCACCGTGGTCGTGCGTGCCGACTCCAGCGGTACCAACGCCGTGTTCACCAAGCACCTGTCGGCCATCAACGCCGACTTCAAGAAAGACCTGGGTGAAGGCAACACCGTCAACTGGCCGGCCACCGACAAGTTCATCAAGTCGCCGAAGAACGACGGCGTGACCGCCACCGTTCGCCAGACCCCGGGCGCCATCGGCTACATCGAATACGGCTTCGCCAAGCTGGCCAAGGTCGACTTCGCCGAGCTGGAGAACAAGGCCGGCCAGTACGTCGTGCCTAACGCCGAAAGCGGTGCCGAAGCACTGGCTGCGGTGAAGATGCCGGAAAACCTGATCGCTCACCTGCCAGACCCGGAAGGTGCCAAGTCCTACCCGATCACTTCCTACACCTGGATGATCTTCCGCAAGGACAACGGCAGCCCGGAAAAGGCCAAGGCCATGCGTGACATGGTCGAGTACGGCCTGACCCACGGTCAGAAAATCGCCGACTCGATGGGCTACATCCCGCTGCCGCCGTCGGTTGTCGACGAAGTGCGCAAAGCGTCGCAAAGCATCCAGTAACACCCTCAGGCGCTCCCGGCGCGGTGTCACAACCGTGCCGGGAGTGTTTGCCCCTAGTCCCGGAATCAGCTAAATGAACACACCTTTTGCCATACCGGATAACCCTGACTCCGCGTGCCAGCCACCGTCCACCAAGGACTTCCTGGTCGATCGTACCTTCCGTGCCCTTGCACGCATCGGTGTGGTGCTGATTCTCGCGCTGGTTTTCGCGTTGGTATACGAAGTAGGACGCAAAGCACTTCCAGGAATGGAAAAGCACGGTTTTGACGTGCTATTCGGCAGTGTGTGGGACGTCAACCAGGGCAAATACGGCATTCTGCCGGCCATCTGGGGCACGCTTTACAGCGCCCTGATCGCCTTGCTGATCGCGGGTTTCTTCGGCGTCAGCATGGCCATTTTCCTTACCCAGGATTTCTTGCCGGCGAGGCTCGCCGCGGTGTTCCGCACCATCGTCGAGCTGCTCGCCGCCATCCCCAGTGTCGTTTACGGCCTGTGGGGCATCTATGTGGTGATTCCGGCCATCCGGCCGCTGACCGCCTGGCTGAACAGCGAGCTTGGCTGGATCCCGTTCTTCGGCACCTCCCTGAGTGGCCCCGGCCTGCTGCCGGCGGCGTTGGTGCTGGCGATCATGATCCTGCCGACCATTGCCGCGGTTTCCCAGGATGCGCTGACCAGCGTACCGATGAAGACCAAGCAGGCTGCCTACGGCATGGGTACCACCCACTGGGAAGCCATCCTCAAGGTGATGGTGCCGTCAGCCGCCACCGGCATCTTCGGCTCCCTGGTGCTGGGCCTTGGCCGCGCACTGGGCGAAACCATGGCGTTGGCGATGCTGGTGGGTAACGCCAACACCATCACCCTTTCGCTGTTTGCCCCGGCCAACACGCTGGCAGCATTGCTGGCGCTGAACTTCCCCGAAGCCGGGCCGAACGAGATCGAGGTGCTGATGTACGCCGCCCTGGTGCTGATGTTCATTACTTTGCTGGTGAACGTGTTCGGTTCAATGATCATGCTCTATGCCCAGCGGGGTAATAAATAATGACTGACCTCACTGCAGCCACTACCGCATTGCCCAGCCTGCAGCGCCGCTTCGAAGGCCGCGCCCTGCGCAGCCTGGTGCTGACCTCCACGGTCTGGTGCGTGGCCCTGCTGGCCAGCGTGCCGCTGATTTCCGTGCTGTACATGCTGATCACCCGTGGCGGTGCGCGCCTGAGCCTGGAAGTGTTCACCGAATTGCCTCCCACCGGTTTCGAGATGGGCGGTGGTTTTGGTAACGCCCTGGCCGGTACCTTCGTCATGGTCGGCATCGCCGCAGCCATCGCGGTGCCGGTCGGCATCCTGGCGGCGGTGTTCCTCGCCGAACTCGGCCCGGAGAGCAAGCTGGCCAACGCCTCGCGCTTCGCCGCCAAAATGCTCACCGGCCTACCGTCGATCCTCGCCGGTGTATTCGCCTACGCCTTGGTGGTGATGACCACCGGTACCTACTCGGCGCCGGCCGGTGGCGTGGCTCTGGCCGTACTGATGCTGCCGATCGTCGTGCTGACCGCTGAAGAAGCGATGAAGATGGTACCCAAGATCATGAAGGACGCCGCCTACGGCATGGGCTGCACCCGCGCCCAGGTGATCTGGAAGATCGTCCTGCCGACCGGCATGCCGGCCATCCTCACCGGCGTCATGCTGGCGGTGGCCCGCGCTGCGGGTGAAACGGCACCGCTGCTGTTCACCGCGCTGTTCAGCAACTACTGGATCTACCACGACGGCAGCCTGGCCGTCATGAACCCCACGGCATCGCTTGCCGTACTGATCTACAACTTCTCCGGCATGCCGTTCGACAACCAGCTGGAGCTCGCATGGGCGGCCTCGCTGGTGTTGGTGATGATCGTGCTGGTAGTCAATATTCTTAGCCGAATCTTCGGCAAGCCAAAGTACTGAAAGGGAGCATTCGACCGTGAACGTATCAACTGCACAGAGAGCCGCTCCCATGGTCAGCGAAGCGCCAATCGTCATGGACTGCAAGCTGGACAAGATCTTCTACGGCAACTTCATGGCCGTGCGTGACAGCCATGTACCGATCCGCAAGAACGAGATCACCGGCTTCATCGGCCCGTCAGGCTGCGGCAAGAGTACCGTGCTGCGCAGCCTCAACCGCATGAACGACCTGGTCAAGGGCTTCCGCTTCGAAGGCCATGTGCACTTCCTCGGCCAGGATGTCTACGGCAAGGGCGTGGACCCGGTGGTGGTGCGCCGCTACATCGGCATGGTGTTCCAGCAACCGAACCCGTTCTCCATGAGCATCTTCGACAACGTCGCCTTCGGCCTGCGCCTGAACCGCTACAAGGGCGACATCGGCGACCGCGTCAAGCACGCCCTGCAAGGCGCCGCGCTGTGGGATGAGGTCAAGGACAAGCTCAAGGTCAGCGGCCTCTCGCTCTCCGGCGGCCAGCAGCAGCGCCTTTGCATCGCCCGTGCCATCGCCACCGAGCCGGAAGTGTTGTTGCTCGACGAGCCGTGCTCGGCACTCGACCCGATTGCCACCCGTCGCGTGGAAGAGCTGATGGTCGAGCTGAAGAAGGACTACACCATCGCCCTGGTGACCCACAACATGCAGCAGGCGATTCGTGTGGCCGATACCACCGCGTTCTTCTCGGTCGACATCTCCCAGGGCACCCGCACCGGTTACCTGGTGGAGATGGGCCCGACCACGCAGATCTTCCAGAATCCGCGTGAACAGCTGACCAGTGACTACATCAGCGGCAAGTTCAGCTGAGTCGTCGGCACCCGCCAGGCGACCCGCCCCGCAGGCAAGGAAGGCCAAGCGGGGTGGGTCGCTTTCACGTTTGTACTGTTTCAAGAGATTACCAATGGATGCGACATGTCGTCTTGACCTGCCAGCGGTAGAGCGCGCACTGCGCGAGGTGCAGGGCCGTTTTTCCGAGCTCAGCCAAGATTTCACCGAACCGCGTGACCCGTTCACCGACGAGGTGCTGCTCAATGTGCTTGAAGGCTATGCCTTGATTGACGACTATGTCGCACGGGGCGTGGACCTGTTCGACCTGCAGCAGCTGAACCTGATGCTGGAGATCAATGCCACCGTGCTGTGCGGCAGCGACCCGGCACGCCGCCGCGAGTTCGCGCCACACCTCGAGGCCACCGAGGCGCGCTTTTTCAACAACGTGGAAGGCGGCATCAAGGACCTCTACAACTGGTACTGCTCATACCGCAGTGATTCGGTCTGGAAGCGTGCGGCCGGTGTGTACGTGCGCATCCTCAGCAAGCCGCAGCTGTTCATCGAAGGCAACAATCGCACGGGGTCGCTCATCGTCAGCTATCTGCTGATGCGTGCAGGGCTACCGCCGTTCGTGCTGACGCTGGACAACGCCGAGGGCTACTTCAACCCGTCCTCGGTCATTCGCAACTCCGCCAAGCATGGTGTGAAAGCTTTGTACGAATTGCCCAAGATCAAGAAAAAGTATGCGGCCTTCCTGGAAGCGAAGGCACCTGAACCCGAAAAGTTCTTCCTGCGCGGCACCTGCGTGCCGGCCCGCCAGGGGAACCGCTGATGGAAAGATATTCGATGCTGGAACAAGGCAAGGCCGGTGGCCGACGTGTGTGGAAAGCCATCGGGCGCAAACTCAGGCGCCCGCAGATGCGCATTTCCTTCGATATCGATGACACGCTTGCCTGTCTGCCGCACCACGCCGATGAAGAAGCCAGCAAGCTGCCGGCGTTCGTCCACCGCTGGCTGGGCGAGCCACTGCGCAGCGGCACCCGTTCGCTGATCCGCGACCTGCGCCGCCAGGGTTGCAGCATCTGGATCTATACCTCTTCGGGCCGCACACCGGCCTATATCCGGCGCTGGCTGATGCTCTACGGCATTCACGTTGACGGCGTGGTCAACAGTGATCGCCACCAGCATGCGCTGTCGCAGCACGGGCTTGAGAACACCCCGTCGAAGTACCCACCGGCATTCGACATCGACTTGCACGTCGACGATTCCGAAGGGGTCGGGATCGAGGGCTTTGACCACGGTTTCCGGGTGGTCGTGGTCAACCCGGAAGATGACAGCTGGGCGCAGAAGGTGATGGATGCGGCGCAGCAGGTGCAGGCTCAGTTGGCCTGGCAGCAACCGCACCGCCACGAGGCACCGGTGCGTAGGCCTGAGCAAGCGCTGGCCTCCTGATCGTCTGAACTCACCCTGAAAAAAAGGCTCATCGCGCAGTACCCTGCGCGATGAGCCTTTTTATGTGCGCCGCCATTCAGTGGTGCGCGGCGTCCACGGCAATGCTTTCGCCGGACACTTCCTGATACCGGGCACTGCGGTTGGCGATGGCATAGTGGATCAGCCCGCCCAGCCCGGCGCCGAAGAACCAGGAGAACTGCGACAGCGTCTCGAACGCCGGCACCAGCGCCAGCAGAATGGCAATCAGCGAGGCCGGGATGAACGCCGCCACGGCGCGCAGGTTGACCCCGCCACGGTAGTGATAGGTGCCTTCAGGGCTTTCGCTGTACAGCTCCGGCAGGTTCACCCGGCCACGTCGTACCAGGTAGTAGTCGGTGACCATGATCCCGTACAGCGGGCCGAGCAGGGCGCCCAGGCCGCCGAGGAAGTACACGATCACCGACGGGCTGTTGTACAGGTGCCACGGCAGAATCACCACCGCGATGGTGGCGCTGAGCAAGCCTGCGCGGCGGAAATTCAGCACCTTGGGTGCCAGGTTGGTGAGGACGAAGGCCGGGGCGACGAAGTTGGCCATGATGTTTACCGCCACGGTGACCAGCAGGAAGGCCAGGCAGGCCAGCACCAGGCCAGCGGTGTTGGGGATGGCGGCGACGATTTCACTCGGGCTTTGCACCAGCTTGCCGTCGATGCTGAACTGCGCACCGGCCAGTACCACGGCGATCAGCGCGAAGCCGAGCATGTTCACCGGCAGGCCCCAGAAATTGCCCACGCTGATGGTGCGGCGATCCGGGCAGTTACGGGTGAAATCACAGAAGTTAAGGATCATGGTGCCGTACAGCGACACCCACAGCGCGGCGGCACCGAACACTTTCAGCCACATGCCGGAGCCGGTCGGCGCGTTGCCGCTGGACCAGGCAATCGACAGGCCGCTGCGCCAGTACATCCAGCCCGCCAGGCCGCTGAAGGCAACCAGGATGATCGGCCCGGCGAGGGACTCGAAGCGGCGCACCATCTCCATGCCGTAGGCGAAGATCGCCACCTGCACGCACCAGATGCCGATGAAGGTGACCCAGCCCAGGGTCGACAGGCCGAGGATCGCGTTCTGGTCGTAGGCCTTGAGGTCGGGAGCGATGGCGGTGAGCAGCACGCGCAGCACCACCGAAGCGAGGTAGGTCTGGATGCCGAACCAGGCGATGGCGATCACGGCGCGAATCAGTGCCGGGATCTGCGCGCCATGGATGCCGAAGCTGATGCGGCACATGACCGGGTAGGGCAGGCCGGTCTTCTGCCCCATGTAACCGGACAGGTTCATCAGGCCGTAGATCACCAGTGCACCGAGCGCGAAGGCGGCAAGGATCTGCGCGCCGCTCATGCCCAGGGCGAACAGGCCGATGGCAAAGGAGTAGTTGGCGATGTTGTGCACATCGTTGGTCCACAGCGCAAACAGGCTGTAGCGCCCCCAGGTGCGATTGGCTGCACGGGTCGGCGCCAGGTCGTGGCTGTACAGGCGTGGGCTCAGCGGCGGCTGACTGGCCCCGGCCGTTTCGGCAGGGCGATCGGCAAGCTGGCCAACATCGGAACGGGAAATCGACGCCATCGGAACTCCATGATGGTTGTGTACTTTTATTGTTCGTATTTGTATACAAACAAGATTCGTACCAACCCATGATGTTGTCGAGATCCGCGGTCTTTGCGCTTAATCGCCTATGGGAGCGGCGTTGCGTCACGAAAGGGCTGCGAAGCAGTCCTAGGGGCTTGAGCTTGGTATTCAGCATTGCCGGGGCCGCTTCGCGGCCCTTTCGTGACGCAAGGCCGCTCCCACAGCTGGGAATTTTGTGCACACTTTGGAGCAGGGTTGTTACCGCCACGCCCACGCGAGAGCGCTCAGGTGGCTTGCGGGGCATGTTCCGCATAAGCTGAGGGCAGGATGCCATGAGGATCAGTTCGATGTTGCATGTACCGCTCGCGCTGGGTCTGTTGCTTGCCACCCCCCTGGTCGAGGCCGCACCGCTGCAGGTGCCCACCCCGGCCGCACTCAGGAGCCAGCTCGACAGCCTCAAGCCTGGCCAGTTTCTCTGGTACCCGCAGGTCTCGCCGGTGGGGCCGGTGACCGTGGTGGTCAGCCTCACCGAGCAACGTGCGTACGTTTATCGCAACGGCATCGCCATTGGCGTCAGCACCGTAAGCAGCGGCAAGGCAGGGCGGGAAACCCCCACCGGGGTGTTCAGCATTCTGCAGAAGAAGGTCGAGCACAAATCAAGCCTCTACAACAGCGCACCAATGCCCTACATGGAGCGCCTGACCTGGGACGGAATCGCCCTGCACGCGGGCCACCTGCCGGGCTACCCGGCCTCCCATGGTTGCGTGCGGCTGCCGCTTGAATTTGCCAAGAAACTGTATGAGGTCACCGGCTTCAGCTCGACCACCGTCATCGTCTCCGATACCCAAAGTGCACCGGTAGAGGTCTACCACCCCGGCGTGCTGGCGCCCACGGTCAGCGCGGGCAAGGCCCAGGGCCCGCTGGTGTTGAGCAACCAGCAGTTCTGGAACGACCCGGACCCGACGTCCGGGCCGCTGTCGATCCTGATCAGCCGTGCCGACTTGCGTGCCTACGTGTATCGCGGTGGCCAGCTGATCGGCTCGGCGCCTGCACTGTCGCTTGAAAACAGCAAGCACCGCAGTGGCATGGCGGTGTATTCGCTGCTGCAAAAACCTTCCGCCCTGGCACTCGATGGCGCGCTACCCTTACGGTGGTCGGTGGTGGGCCTGAGCAACCCGGAGTATGGGGATACGCCCTATGAACAGTTGGGGCAGTTGAACATCAACCCGGAGTTCCGCCACCATCTTCGTGCGGCGATGGACGTCGGCACCATGTTGGTGATCACCGATTGGGCGTCCACCCGGGATACCCGCAGCGACGGAAAATTCACCGTGATCACCACCGACGACAGTGAAGAACTTAAGCCATTGGTCAAGAAATGATCGGCAATCCCGAAGAATTCAAGCAAAGTGGTGGCTTTTGGCCGCAAGCCAGCTGACTTTTTGCTGACAGGCCTTTACCGGGGTAGTCCATGTCGATGTTTGATCCGTTGCGGGGAGCTTTGCGGCTCTCGGTGGCCAGTATTGGCCTGTTTTTCCTAAGCGCCTGGCAAGCCGCCCACGCGCAATCCCTGCCCAGCGCCGCCGAGTTGCAGCAGCTGGCACCCAACGCCAGCCTGTCGGCGCTGGGCATGGCCCTTACGGCCTACGCCTGCGCCAGCCACGGCGAGGCAGGCAAGCTGCTGACGGTGATCGATTACTCCAAGGCCTCGCGTGACAAGCGCCTGTGGGTGTTCGACTTGCGTGCGCGCAAACTGTTGTTCGAGGAGTGGGTCGCCCATGGCAAGAACAGCGGCGCCGATGTGCCGACCACGTTCTCCAACGCCCCTAACAGCTATCAATCGTCCATCGGCCTGTATGAAACCGGCCAGATCTACAGCGGCAAGCACGGCCGCTCGCTGCGCCTGCAGGGGCTGGAGCGAGGGTTCAACGACAACAGCATGTCGCGGGCGATTGTCATGCATGCCGCCGCCTACGCCGACCCCAAGGTGGTTCCCGGCCTCGGGCGCTTGGGGCGCAGCCAGGGCTGCCCAGCCGTGCGGCCGGCCATTGCTGGCAAGCTCATCGACACGCTACAACGCGGCAGCTATGTGTTTGCCTACTACCCGCAGCAGGACTGGTTGAAGAAATCGCGTTTCCTTAATGCCCAGAGCTGCCCGCTGGCGAGCCAATCGGTCGCCAGCAAGTGATGAAAGCCGGGCCGCCCTCGATCCGAAGCGGCCCGGGTTTGTTGGCAGTTCGCTGTTTTTCGGCGCAAATTGCCTGATTATCCTTTCTTGACCCCCTCGACTACGTTTTCATCCCTCCTGCGCAGAGACAGGCCGAGGATGAAAGGCGCTTGCGAAACAGAAAAATTGTCCGCAGACTGTTAACCAAGGGATTGCAGTTAACCATTGGTTACGACACTAAGGAGAGCGTCCTCATCCCGAGCCTGCGTTGGATGTGACAAAAAAACAAAAACGTCCTGGGAGTCACTTGATGTCTTACCTCAACAAAAAGGTTGATGTGTTCCTCATCAGCATGAGCCTGATCGCGGTCCTGCTGACGGTGGTTGGCCTGGCCGCCTACCCCGAACAGGCCGGTATTGCTGCCAATCAACTGTTCGAATGGTCCACCCGATCCTTTGGCACCGCAGTGCAACTGCTGATCTTCGCCAGCACCATTGCCGTGCTGGGCATCGCCTTCAGCAAGTACGGCAACATCCGCCTCGGCGCCGGCAGGCCGGAATACTCCACCCTGACCTGGGTGTTCATGTTCATCTGCGCCGGCATGGGGTCCTCGACCCTCTACTGGGGCGTGATGGAGTGGGCCTACTACTACCAGACCCCCGGCCTGAACATTGCCGCGCAGTCCCGTGAAGCCCTGGAATACAGCGTCGGCTACTCCTTCTTCCACTGGGGTATCAGCGCCTGGTCGATCTACGCCCTGGCGTCGCTGGCCATGGCCTATCACTTCCACGTGCGCAAGAAGAGCGGCCTGAACCTGGCCTCGGTCGTCGAAGCGGTGACCGGGCTCAAGGCCACCGGGCCGGTGGGCCGGCTCGTCGACCTGATCTTCCTGCTGACCATGATGGGCGCGCTGACGGTGTCCCTGGCACTGACCGCCTCGACCCTGACCCGCGGCCTGTCCGGCCTGGTGGGCACTCCCGACACCTTCACCGTGCAGGTCATGCTGATCGGGGTGATTGCGGTGCTGTTCTCGCTCAGCTCGTACATCGGCATCGACGGAGGCCTGCAGAAACTCAGCAAGATCGTCTGCTATGGCGCGCTGGTGTTCGCCGCCGTGGTGCTGCTGGTCGGCCCGACCCAGTTCACCATCAACAACACGGCCAATGGCATTGGCCTGATGATCCAGAACTATGTGCACATGAGCCTGTTCACCGACCCGGCCGGCGAGGGCGAATTCACCCGCAACTGGACCGTGTTCTACTGGCTGTGGTGGGTGTCGTACGCACCTGGCGTCGCGATGTTCGTCACCCGCGTATCGCGTGGCCGGCAGATCAAGGAAGTGGTGCTCGCTCTGATCATGGGCGGCAGCGTCGGCTGCTGGTTCTTCTTCGGCGCGCTGGAAAGCTACAGCATGCACCAGTTCATCACCGGTGCCATCGACGTGCCGAAAATCCTCACCGAACAGGGCGGTGAAAGTGCCGTTGAAGCAGTGGTCATGGGCCTGCCATGGGGCAAGGTGTTCATGGCGGTGTACCTGTTCATCATGGCGGTGTTCTGTGCATCGCACATGGACGCTGCGGCCTACGCCGTCGCCGCGACCAGCACCCGCAACCTGCAAGACGGTGAAGACCCGTCGCCCACTCATCGCCTGTTCTGGTGCGTAACCCTGACCCTGGTGCCGCTGGCCATGCTGTTTGCCAAGGCGTCGCTGTCCACCATGAAGACGGCCGTGGTGCTCACCGCCATTCCGTTCACCGTGATCCTGCTGATCAAGGTGTATGGCTTCTTCAAATGGATGCTGGCCGACTACGGCTCCATGCCGGCCCATCGCATCGAGGAAGAAGCTGCCGCCCTGGCGCGCGAAGAGCAACCGGTCAGCGAGCGCCAGGTGGTCCAGCCAATCGCTGCAGTCGTCGAACCGGCCTGATGATTTTCCTGCGCGGTGTCGCCCTGACCCTCGGTTGAGACCGCAGCAGGCTTTTTTTTGCCCTATTTGTTAACTGGCAGGTGTCAGTTAACTATGAATTACAAGATGCGCAACGCGCAGCCTGGAGACAAGAGATGACCAAGTTCCAACGCCTGCCTGCTGATTTCTGCAGCGACCACGAAAAAGCCTTCACCATTCCGGCTACCTACTACACCAGCAAGGAAGTCTTCGAGCACGAGAAGGAGCAGATCTTCGCCAAGAGCTGGATCTGCGTCGGCCATCGCAGTGAAGTGGCGGAGAACAACGCCTACATCACCCGCGAAGTGATTGGCGAGAGCATCATCGTCATCCGTGGCCGCGACAGTGTGCTGCGTGCCTTCTACAACGTCTGCCCGCACCGCGGTCACCAACTGCTCGAAGGCAGCGGCAAGGCCAAGAACGTGATCGCCTGCCCGTACCACGCCTGGACCTTCAAGCTCGACGGCGACCTCACCCACGTGCGCAACTGCGACCAGGTCGAGGCCTTCGACAAGGGTGACTACAGCCTCGTCCAGCTGCGTGTCGAAGAGTATGCAGGCTTCATCTACATCAACATGGACAATGCCGCGGGCTCTGTGGAAGAGCAGCTGCCCGGCCTGCAGCAGCGCATGCGCGAAGCCTGCAGCGTCATCGACGAACTGCAGCTGGCGGCACGCTTCGTCAGCCACACCCCGGCCAACTGGAAGTCGATCGTCGACAACTACCTGGAGTGCTACCACTGCGGCCCGGCGCACCCAAGTTTCGCCGACTCGGTGGACGTCGGCCAGTACGGGCACACCCTGCACGGCAACTGGACGCTGCAGTACGGCGTGGCCAAGTCGTCCGAGCAATCGTTCAAGGTCGACGAGTCGGTCACCGACCCGTCCTTCGCAGGCTTCTGGGCCTGGCCGTGCACGATGTTCAACGTGCCGCCGGGGGCCAACTTCATGACCTGCATCTACGAGTTCCCGGTCGATGCCGAGACCACCTTGCAGCACTACGACATCTACTTCCTGAACAAGGACATCACCCCGGAACAGCAAGTGCTGATCGACTGGTACCGCGAAGTGTTCCGCCCGGAAGACCTGCGCCTGGTCGAGAGCGTGCAGAAGGGCCTGAAGTCGCGGGGCTACCGTGGCCAGGGCCGGATCATGGTCGACAAGGAGCGCTCCGGCATCAGCGAACACGGCATCGCTCACTTCCACAACCTGATTGCGGTTGCCCACCTGGACTGACCCTGAGCCCGGCGGAAAAGGGCCGGGCGCGTTCATACCTATCGTTGATTTCGGATCGAGTAATGGCCAGGGCGGCGGGGCCGCCGTCCTGTGCGGAGTTGAGGTGCAAGATGGCCAGTGTTTACGAGATGTTCAGTGTGCGGGTGCTCGAGGTCGAACAGGCGACGCCACAAATCAAGCGCTTCACCCTTGCGCGCGCCGATGGCCAGCCCATGCCGGCCTTCACCGGGGGCAGCCACGTGATCGTGAAGATGGCGCAAGGCTTCAGCAACGCGTATTCCCTGATGAGCGACCCCAGGGACCTGTCGCACTATCAGATCGGCGTGCGCCTGGAAGAGCAATCCAAAGGCGGCTCGGCCTTCATGCATGAGCAGGTCGAGGTTGGTAGCGAACTGACCATCTCGACGCCGAACAACCTGTTCGCGCTCGACGCTGCGGCCGGCAAGCATGTGATGATCGCCGGAGGCATCGGCATTACTCCGTTCCTGTCGCAGCTCCACGAGCTGGAAGGGGGCGCTACGCCTTATGAGCTCCACTACGCGTTCCGTAGCCCCGACCACGGCGCCTTCCACGGGCAATTGGTGGATGGCCCGCATGCCGCAAGTGTCAATGTGTACGTCGACAGCCTCGGGCGTCGCCTGGACCTGCAGGCGCTGTTTGCCGGCATGAGCGAGGACGCGCACGTTTATGTGTGCGGCCCCAAGCCCTTGATCGACGCGGTGGTGGAGGGGGCCAAGGCGGCGGGCATTGCCGATGCCCGCGTGCATTTCGAGCAGTTCGCGGCCACCCCGGCTGCCGGCGGTGCATTCACCCTGGTGCTTGGCAAGTCCGGTCGCGAGCTGCAGGTCGAGGAGGGCATGACCATCATCCAGGCCATCGAGAACGTAAAGGCCGCCCAGGTCGAATGCCTGTGCCGGGAAGGCGTTTGCGGTACCTGTGAAACGGCCATCCTCGAAGGCGAAGCCGAGCACTTCGACCAGTACCTCTCCGATGAAGAGAAGGCGTCCCAGCAGACCCTGATGATCTGCGTTTCCAGGGCCCGTGGCGCAAGGTTGGTCATCGACCTCTGAGCCCCCGATCCAGGTCTAGGGCTTGCCAGGCACGTCTGTCATCCATCGGTTGACAGATGTGTATACTGGCAGCCAAGCCCTCCCTGGACCGCCCCCTCATGCAGGAAAACAGCTTCGCCTTCCGCCTCAAGGAACTGCTGGAACACAACAAGCTGACGCTTCAGGCAGTCGGTACCGCCCTCGGTATCTCCCGCACCGCTGTCCACAAATGGACCAAGGGCGGGGAAATCGACTACGACAACCTGCGCAAGCTCGCCGACTTCCTGCGGGTGAACTGGATCTGGCTACGCTACGGCCAGGAGGCCCTGAGCAGTGTGCAGCATGCGGAGCCCGTCGAGCTGCCGATGACCGACCTGCGCCGCCGCTACGCCGCCGAGATCATGGAAAACGAAGCCCGCATGAAGCTTGCCCAGGAAGCCGCGCGGATCGTGACCTGGGAATGGAACCTGATCAGCGACGAGCTGACCTACTCGCCAAACGTCCAGGACGTCTACGGCTGGACCATCAGCTCGAACGAAGACTTCTGGAGCCATCTCCCCGACGAGGACGTCGAGGCGATGCAGGCGATGTACGACCGCATCATCCGCTCGGGTGAAAACTGCGAGTACGATTACCGGATGTCCCAGCCCGATGGCAGCGTGCGCTGGATCTCGTCGCGCTCGACGGTGGTACACGACGCGGCCGGCCGGCCGATCAAGATCGTCGGCATCAGCATGGACAACACCGCGCGCAAGTTGATGGAAGAAGCGCTGCGCACCAGCGAAGAGCGCTTCCGCTCGATCTTCGAACTCAGCGAAGGTGCGCTCGCCTTCATTCATCTGGATGGGCGCTTGCAGCGCGTCAACGACAGCCTGTGTGCACTGCTCGGCTATAGCCAGCAGGATTTGTGCGCGCTGAATTTCCAACAGATCACCCATCCTGATGACCTGCAAGCCAACCTGAGCCTGCTGGTGCAGTTGCTGGCAGGCTCGATCAACCGCTACGTGGTCGAAAAACGCGTACGTTGCGGCGATGGCAGCTACAAGTGGGTGAGGGTGCGCACCTCCATCCAGCGCCAGGGCGATGGCGCTGCCGATTACCTCATCAGCGTTTTCGAAGACATCCACGCGGCCAAGGTGGAGCAGCAGGCGTTGCTGATGAAAATCGAAGCCTTGGAGTCGCAGCTGGCGGGTAGCCCGATTTCCTAGGGCTCTGCCGCATTCTCTTGTAAGGGCAACTGTCTTGCTCATTTTAAACGCCGACGCGATCCCTGGGAGCCTCGCTTGTCGTGGCGACGAACCGCGTCGATGGGCCGCGAAGCGGCCCCGGCATACTGATGTCCGTTACGGGTCGATAGCTGCCGGTCGCGACTGACTTCCTCAGGGCGTGAAGCGGACGGTCAACGGCTCCGGGAGTTTGGCACCTCGGATAAACCCATGATTGGATCTTTTCTGCTCTTGTTGCGGATGTAGACTCGACCTACCCATCAGAGATACGAGTGCGCACAGGCCATGCCGAAAAAGGATTTCAACTACCAGCCGTTTCTGTCAGGACGCTCGTTGAGACTGGAACCTCTCACCAAGGACCATTTTGAAGAGATGCTGGATGCAGCAAGCGACCCGAAAATCTGGGAAGGTCACCCGTCTACGGATCGTTTTGAGCGCGAGGTGTTCGAGCCATATTTCGCGTCACTGGTAGCCACTGGGAAGGCGCTCGCAGTGATAGATGTCCGACACGAGAAAGTGATCGGTGGGTCTAGTTACTACGTACCACCTGATCAATGTGACAGCATCGCCATTGGCTTCACCTTTTTAGCAAGAGCGCATTGGGGAGGAGGCAGCAATCGCGAACTCAAGCGCTTGATGGTTGAGCACGCATTCAAGCTGTACGACAGGGTGTTCTTCCATATCGCACCGACGAACATACGCTCCCAGAAAGCCACCATGAAATTGGGCGCCGAGCACCTGTATGACGCGGAGCTGAACCTTTCAAGCACTCCAAAGCTCTGGAAGTGCTATGCACTTACGCGCGCCCAATGGCGCACCACTGAGCGTGCTGAGGAGTTGCTCTGAAACTGATGTTCAGGGCAGCCGTCGGCACCGACTGCGATGCAGAAGGTACGGGCTGCGATGGGTCCGTGAACGGCAGCATTCGCCCCAATGCGCCCCTCCAGATTTCATGCCTTGGCTTAACTGGCTGCAATGGCAGCCAGTTAAGCATCACTGCCGATTCAAAGAGGGCTTTGAATCATTCGGTTTTAGGGCGGAGGACGGATGGAGTGTATGAAGCCGCCAGCCTCATCGCCTTTAACGTAAACCTAGATCCAGACGTCATTCACCGCAGTACGCTCCCCGCCTTCATGGCCAGTGTTCAAAATGCCTCGCGGCTCGATCATCATCAGTTTCGTTTCCGTCTGTGCAGCTGTTCTGTGCTCTACACCACGCGGCACGACATACAGCTCACCCGGCTGCACATACACGCAGCCATCTGGCAGATCGATACGCAAGGTGCCCTCAAGCACCAGGAATGCTTCATCCTTTTCCGGATGCGAGTGCCAGATGAATTCCCCTTCGATGCGCACAATCTTGAATTGGTAGTCGTTCATTTCCGCAACCACCCTTGGGCTCCACTGTTGATCGATCAGTGCAGCCTTCTGAGCCAAGTTCACAGGTTGCGATGCGTGTTGCGGGTGTAAGTCGGCCATGACAGATCCTCTGTAATTAGAGCGATCAGCCTATCGAACGCAAAGACGCGTCTCTTGTACGATCCTGCAAGTCAGCGGGCAGGCCGCAGGCGTTCCAGCCAGCGCATGGGCGACACGCCGTAGGTGCGCGTGAAGTGTCGGGTCATGTGGCTCTGGTCGTGAAAACCTGCGGCGAGGGCGGCATCGACCAAAGTGAAGCCATCCAGGATCAACCTGCGAAAAGAGTCCAGGCGCCGCAGCGTGACAAACCGGTATGGGCTGGTGCCGTAAAGCCCCCGGAAGTCCCGCGACAAGCTCCATTGCTCACGCCCACTGGCCTGTTCGAGCATTTCCAATGTAATGCCGTGGTGAAGGTGCTCCATGATGAACGCCCTGGCGCGCTCGGCCGAGCAGTAATCCAGGCGTTTGCGGCCACGGGGCTTGCCGCCGACTGCACGCAGCGCCATGGCCAGATTATAGACGGCGTCCTGCTCCTCCAGTGTTTCCAGCGGATGATCCAGTGCCTGCACAAAGGACTCGCTGGCACGATAGAGGCGCGGGTCGCTGGACAGCCCGCCGGCAATGAACGGCAACGGTTCGCCGCCGAGCACGTTCTGGATCAGGGAAGGGTCGATGTAGGCCAGCCGGTAGGGAAATCCGATATCCGTGCCGGCCATGCCGTCATGGACTTCGTCCGGATGCAGCACCAGGGTGTTGCCCGGCACGCCGTGGCACAGCGCCCCTTTATAGTGAAAGCTCTGCACCCCAGCGAGGGTATGGCCTATCGAGTAGGTATCATGCCGATGGGGGTCGTAGCCATGGCCGCCAAACCACGCCTCGATGCGCTCCACGCTGCCAGGCGTGGCGCTGCGGATGACCCAATCAGACGCGGATGGCGTGTGTGCTTCTCGTTGCATGGATAGGCTTGCTGCCGGTGCGCAATGTTGGATGAGCATGGCTCATCCTATTTCAGATGTGCGCGGACAGCCAATTCATTTCCGCTGTCCGCTAGGGGTCGAAAGCTGCCGTACGCGACAGGCCGCTCACGACCCAAAGCTGCCCTTGAGCCCGACCACAATCCATTGTGGGAGCGGGTTTACCCGCGAACACCGGCACAGCCGGTGCCATCCACCGCGTCGTCTGCTTCGCGGGTAAACCCGCTCCCACAGGGTGCGCGTAGCGCTCACGATATCGTTTCTTTTTTCAACGGCAGCTCTGGGTCGATAGCGGCAATTCGCGACCGGCAGCTTTCGACCCATTGCAGACGTTCATTCAACCAAAGAAACCGTTGCCAGCCGCTCTAAGGAGAGATGCCTTCCACCGCAGCTCAACCGTTTCATCTTTCCGAGAGGGATAACGGCAGGTTTGGAGTCATCCGCTACTTCCAGCTTTGTCCAAGCTGACAACTTCAATCCAGCACGTTGTGCACTACCTCATAGATCACACCCGAGGCAATAGTTACAAGCAGTAGGTCAGCTCCGGCTTGCTGCCACTCATAGCCATCGTAATGAGGAAGTCGCTCGATCAGCCTGCTGTCCAGTTTTTTGGCAATTCCGGGCGGGAGAGGTTTGCCGCGTGCCAGATTCTTCTGAACCCCTGGAGGTAGGGAGGAGGCTGGATTCCAGTAATCGCGATTATCGTTGAGGATGACCCGCACCCCGCCCAAGTCGACAGAAGGTCCACTCTGCCAGCCGTTACCGTTGCCTTGATGCCCTTGGCTGCCGTGCTGATTTCCCTTGTCGTGGCCTTTCCCTTTTCCGGGATCTGCAAACAGCATTGGGCTCAGGCCCATTACCAGCGACAGCACTACGGCGAAATTCAATTTTTTACCCACGTGAACAGTCCTTGGTCATTTATCTAACGAGAGCGTAGTCAACCTGATAGCGAAGGCAATGCTCTTGAAGGGGCTGCATTCTGTCGGAGTGCGAGAACTTCAGCGCGCGCTCTTGGTCAGATCGGCACTTTAGCTACCCCCCGCGCCTCTGGAGGCGAACAAAAAATGAGAAAACCCCTTGTTGCTGCTTTTGCTTGTGCATTGGTACTCGGGTTGACGGCATTCGTGCCCGCTGATTTATCCCCGATTGGTTCTGCATACGCCAAAGGTGGTGGTGGTGGTGGTGGTGGTGGTGGTCACGGCGGTGGCAACGGCGGCGGACATGGAGGTGGTCATGCAGGCGGTATGGGAGGGCACAACGGAAATGGAATGAGCGCTGGAAGCGATCACGAAGGCAAGGCAACACGCGATCATGGAGTAAGCGGCAACCATTACGGGAGCTCGCGCAACAGTGATAAAGGTCACGGAACCACCACCTCGGGTGTCGCCCACTCCAAAGACACTCGCGGCTTGGCCAAATCCACGGCCATCTCTCGAACCACCCCAGGCGATCACAATACCAAAGGTCTAAGCAACGCCACCGTATCCTCTTCAAAGAACGATCGGTGATTTGACAGATTCGATTGAGTGCCGCCCTTGGCGTTTGGAAGCCCAGCCTCTGCTGGGCTTTTTGTTTGGTGCATTTATCAGACGGTGCTGGCCGCCGCGACCCTGCGCTTGCTCATCAGGCCGTAGTAGCTGGCTGCCGGAAACAGCAGTCCCACCACCCAGGCCAGGTCGATGCCCTGCAGCGAGGCAGCGACCGGCTCGACGTAGAGGGAGGTGTTCATGAACGGAATCTCCAGCGCGATGGTGGCGAGGAACACACCCACCGCGATCCAGTTCACCCGGCCATAGATCCCGGACGGGTTGAAGATATCGGCAATCTGGTAAACCCCTTTACGCAGCGCGTAGTAATCCACCAGGTTGATCGCCGTCCAGGGGATCAGGAAGTAACTCTTGACCTCTTCCCCCCATCTCGATCTTCAATCGCCGCCGTAGACGGGAAGGAGGGGAGTTCCTGCTTCACTGAGCACAGCCTCAGGCTACTTGAGCCATTGGTCTTACACGCTCTCCACTGGCTAGCACCGTGAGTCCCACGGCTCGTATGTTCTTGGCGGCATTGGTATCGCGGTCATGCTCTTCACCACACACTGGGCATATCCAACTGCGAGTGGAGAGCGCGAGTTTTTGCAGTACATGGCCACAGCCCGAGCAGGTCTTGCTGCTCGGATACCACTGATCGATCTTGACCAGCTGGCGCCCTGCCCAGGCACCTTTGTAGTCGAGCTGGCGCACCAGTTCGCCCCACCCCGCGTCGGCGATGGACTTCGCAAGCCTGCGGTTCTTGATCATGTTTTTCACGTTCAGCGACTCGACACAGATCACTTGGTTTTCGTTGATCAATCTGCGCGACACCTGGTGAAGGCTGTCCCGGCGAGTATCTGCAATTTTTGCGTGAAGCCTGGCCACCTTGCGTTTGGCTTTGAGGCGGTTGGCCGAACCCAGTTTCTTTTTCGCCAATCTGCGCTGCAGCAGGGCCAGCCTGGCGGCGTATTTGGCCGTATGCCTGGGGTTAGGCTCCTTCACCCCGTTGCAACGCGTGAAGAGGTCGGCGAGGCCCAGATCGATACCGACCATGAACGGTGAGACGGGAAGCTTTTCAGGCTCAAACTCACACAGGCACGAGACAAAGTAGCGACCCGCGCAATCCCTGGAGACAGTGACTGTTGATGGGGCACTGGGAAGTTCGCGGCTCCAGCGCACATGCAGCGGCAATTTACTCTTGGCCAGGAACAGCTGGCCGCACACGTATCTAAAAGCACTTCGGGTGAATTCAGCAGACTGCCGATGGTGCTTTTTTTTGAACGAAGGATAACCCGCCCGCTTTTCGAAGAAATTGGAGAATGCGCTCTGTTGATGACGCAACACCTGCTGCAGCGGCACACTAGATACTTCGTTGAGCCAGGCCTTCTCGGGGTCTCTCTTGAGCCGAGTGAGCGCCGCATTGGCCTCTTTAAAGCCAATGCGCACCTTATCCTCAGCGTAAGCCTTGGAGCGGAAATCGAGGATATGGTTGTAGACGAAACGCACGCAGCCAAAGGTTTTCTCCAGCAGTAGCCTCTGCTCTGCAGTGGGGTAAAACCTGAATTTATAGGCGCGTTTGCTCATCGGCCGATGATGCCGTAATACTGTATATCTGAACAGTCATTTCGGCTGCCCCGCGCTCCTTTCCTCCTCCACCTGAAGGAGGGGAGTTCCCGGAGCCATTTGGATGAAGAAGCTGAAGCTGAAGAAGAACTGGATGAAGTCATCCTGGGCCAAGGGGGCACAACGCCGTCGCCTGGGCACAGATGACCAGCATCAAGCTGGCGTGAAACACGGGGGTGACCTTCAGCGCCGCGAACGGCTCGATCACCGTCACCGTAGGCATGAATGCGCCATACAGGTTGAACACGTTGATCGCAATCTGCCCATCGAGCACGAACGCCGCCGCCAGCAAGGTCCCGTTACCGAGTACGCCAAGCAGGTGCAGGCCGGCGTTGTCGGAAAAGCCGGCGACGGCCTTGGCCCGCAACGCGCCCAGCAGCATCTAACTGCTGCCGACGACCGTGCCGGCGTAGCTGTACTAGAACACCTGCCGCTTGCTGAATACATTGATACCAAGCGTATCACCTGGACGTTTCAGCCACCCTTGCGCGATACCATCGCGGTCAGGGCAGCCCTTGCCTCATCGCTGTTGAGCCTTTCGATGAACAACAGGCCTTCCTTGGCCACCGTTGCGGCCAACGCTTCGCGCTGCCCATCCTTGAGCAGACGCCTGCTGATGCGCAGGGCATCGGCCGGCAGTTGCTGCAGGCGCCGCGCCAGCTTGACGGCGGCGGCCAGGCATTGCGTGCCATCGTCGAACAGTTCGCTCGCCAGGCCCCACTGCACGGCCTGTTCGCCATTCAGCGCCTGGTTGCACAGCAACAGCTGCGCCGCCCGCACATGCCCGAGCATCTGTGGCAGCAACAGGCTTGCGCCAAACTCCGGGCACACCCCCAGCGCCACGAACGGGGTGCGCAGTTTGGCGTCACGGCTGATCAGAACCTGGTCGCAATGCAGCAACAGCGTGGTGCCGATGCCGATCGCAGGCCCGGCCACCGCGGCGATCAGCGGTTTGTCCAGCGCCAGTACCGCCCACATCATGCGGAACACCGGGCTTTGCAGGTCGGTCGGGGGCTGGTCGAGAAAGTCCGGCAAGTCGTTGCCGGCGGTGAAGCACTCGGTGCTGCCGGTGATCAGGATCACCTCGACCTGCGGGTCGTCGTTGGCCGCTTCGAACAGCTCCGCCAGCCGCGTGTACATGGCGTTGGTCAGGGCGTTGAGTTTGTCCGCACGGCTCAGGCGCAGGGTCAGCAGGCCTTCATCGAGCTGCTGGTGGATCAGGTCGGTCATGGGCGGTGCCTCTGTTGTTGTTATCGTGCCCGAGTATAAACAGGGTATCGCGACCGAGGCGAGTTGCTATACAGTCGTTCAACTGTGCGATCCACGAGAGCCCCCCATGACCCAGGAAGCCCGCTTCAGCCGCATGCTGCCCGAACTGCGCAAGGCCAATCTGGTCGAGGCCACCCTGGCCTGCCTGAAGCGCCATGGCTTCCAGGGCGCCTCGATCCGCAAGATCTCCGCCGAAGCCGGCGTTTCGGTAGGCCTGATCAGCCACCACTATTCGGGCAAGGACGAGCTGGTCGCCGAAGCCTACATGGCGGTCACCGGCCGGGTCATGCAACTGCTGCGCGAGGCCATGGCCCAGGTCGCGCCCAATGCCCGCGAACGGCTGTCGGCGTTCTTCCGGGGCTCGTTCAGCGCCGAGCTGCTCGACCCGCAGCTGCTCGATGCCTGGCTGGCGTTCTGGGGCGCGGTGAAGACTGCCGAGGCGATCAACCAGGTGCACGACCATTCCTACGGCGAGTACCGCCGCGAGCTGCGCACGCTGCTGGCGGAGCTGGCGCGGGAGGAGGGCTGGGAGCGCTTCGATGCCGACCTTGCCGCCATCAGCCTCAGCGCCTTGCTCGATGGCCTGTGGCTGGAGTCCGGGTTGAACCCGGGCACCTTCACCCCGGCCCAGGGCGTGCAGATCTGCGAGGCCTGGGTCGATGGCCTGCAGGCCGGCGGTCGGCAACGCTTCACCTCGGCCACCGAGGGCTGTTGATCGACCGTTCAGCAATCGCTAGTCTTGGCCCACTCTAATAAAAAAATCGCCTTCGGGCGCTTCAGGACTACCCGCAATGACCTCTCAGGTACTGATCGTCGACGACGATCCGCTGATTCGTGACTTGCTCCAGGCCTACCTGTCCCAGGAAGGCTATACCGTCCACTGCGCCGCCACCGCGGAGCAGGCCGAAACGCTGCTGAGCGAGCAGCCGGTGGAACTGGTGATGCTCGACATTCGCCTGCCCGGCAAGGACGGCCTGACCCTGACCCGCGAGCTGCGGGTGCGCTCGGAAGTGGGGATCATCCTGATCACCGGGCGCAACGACGAGATCGACCGCATCGTCGGCCTGGAATGCGGCGCCGACGACTACGTCAGCAAACCACCCAACCCCCGCGAACTGGTGTCCCGCGCCAAGAACCTGATCCGTCGCGTGCGCCACGCCCAGGGTGCCCGGCCGGCCTGTGTGGCCACTGCCACCCTCAAGCAGTTCGGCGACTGGTCGCTGGACTGCGACCGCCGCCGGCTGATCGATGCGCAAGGCGGCGAAACCCTGTTGACCCACGGCGAGTTCCAGCTGCTCAGCGTGTTCCTGCGCAACAGCGGCCATACCCTGAGCCGCGACCAGCTGATGGACCAGATCCGCAACCGTGAGTGGGTACCCAACGACCGCTCCATCGACGTGCTGGTCGGCCGCCTGCGGCGCAAGCTGCACGACGACCCCGCCGAGCCCGAGCTGATCATCACCATCCACGGCGCCGGCTACCTGTTCACCGCCAGCGTGGCCGCGTGAGCCAGTACCTGTTCGGCCTGCTGATGCTGCTGGCCAGCGGTGCGCTGCAGGCCGCCGAGACCGTGCGCTACTGCGATTACCCGGTGTACCCACCGGTGTCCTGGAGCGATGGCAAGCAGCCGCGCGGGCTGGCGCCGACGGTGGTGCGCAAGCTGTTCGGGCGGCTGGGCTACCAGGTCGAGATGGTCGTGCTGGGCAACTGGCAACGCTGCCTGCTCGATGCTGCCGAAGGGCGGGTGGATGTGGTGCTGGCCTACACCTCGGAGCAGCGCGCCAAGACGATGCGCTTCTCGCAGGTGCCGGTGCTGCGCGAGGAGGTGGCGGTGTTCGCCAATCGCCAGCACCCGCTGCAGTTCGACAAGCTCGAAGACCTGGCCAGGTACCGTGGCGGGCTGCTGTTCGGCGAAAGCTACGGCCCGGCGTTCGACCGCTTCGTCGCGCAGCACCAGAACATCGAGTGGGTATCGGACAGCGGGCAGAACTTCGGCAAGCTGATTCGCGGGCGTATCGACTTCGTGGTCCAGGAGCGGCGCACCGGCCAGCTGTTCGTCGAGCACCTGCCCGGCGCCCGGGACATCGTCGCGCTGCCCCCGGCCCTGAGTGTCGACTACCTGCGCGTGGCAGTGTCGCGCCACTCGCCGTTGAGCGCACGCATGGCCGACATCGACGCGCAACTGCAGCAGATGACCGACGCCGGCGAGCTGGAGCGCTGGCTGCATGAAAGCGAGGTCACCTACCGCGACATGGTCAGCCAGCCATGAACCGCCTGCAACCGGGTGGCCTGTTGCGCCGGCTGCTGCTGTTCATCCTGCTGTTCAGCCTGTGCTTCACGGTGCTGGCCAGCAGCGTGCAGCTGTATTTTGAATACCGCCGCGAGATGCGCGAGATCGATGCGCGCATGGCGCTGATCCGCGCCGGCTACCTGGCCAGCCTGGAGCGCAGCCTGTGGGACCTCAACCAGGAGCAGCTGAACGTGCAGTTGCGCGGGCTGGTGGACTTTTCCGATGTGGCGCGGGTACGCCTGAACAGCGCCGACTTCACCTTGCAGCAAGGTGAGCCGAACCCGCAGGGGCCGCTGCGGGTCGAGCGTTTTGCGCTGGACTACCAGCCGCCGTCGGGGTCGGCGCGGCACCTGGGCGAACTGGAAGTGAGCACGGACCTGGGCGCGGTGCACCGCCGGCTGTTCGCCACCGGCCTGACCAGCCTGCTGTGGATGAGCGTGTTCCTCTGCGGCCTGGCGCTGGCACTGTCGGGGTTGTTCTATCGCCTGGTGACCCGCCACCTGCAGGTCATGGCCGACTTCGCCCGGCGCATCGGTGCCGGGCAATGGCACGAACCGCTGCGCCTGAACAAGCGCCGCTCGCCCCATACCGACGAGATCGACAGCGTGGCACTGGCACTCGACGACATGCGCCGGGCGATCCTCAGCGACAGCGAACGCCGCGAAACCGACCGCCTGGCCTTGCAGGACAAGCGTGACGAACTGCAGAGGCAGGTCGAGCGGCGCACGGCGAGCCTGATGCGCGCCAAGGACGATGCCGAAGCGGCCAACCTGGCCAAGTCGCGCTTCCTCGCTACCATGAGCCATGAATTGCGCACGCCGCTCAACGGCATTCTCGGCATGGCCGAACTGCTGCGTGGCGCCGGGCTCGCAGCGCCGGACCGCCTGCGCCTGGAGGCGTTGTACAAGGCTGGCGAGGGGCTGCTGAGCATCCTCAACGAGGTGCTGTATTTCGCCCGCCTGGAAGAGGGCGAAAGCCGGCCCGAGTCCGTGCCGTTCTCCCTGCGCCAGTTGTGCGCCGAAGTGGTGACCCTGCTCGAACCCCGCGCGCTGGCCAACGACAGCCTGGTGCTGTGCCGCATCGACCCGCAGTTGGCCGAGTACCAGCACGGCGCCGAGCAGTACCTGCGCCAGGTGCTGAGCAACCTGCTGGCCAACGCCATCAAGTTCACCGAGGGCGGCGAGATCCTCGTCGAAGTGCAGGTGTTGCAGCAACCACCCGGCCGGCAACACCTGCGCCTGAGCGTCACCGACGACGGTATCGGCATCTGCGAGGCGATGCAGCCGAAGATCTTCGACCGTTTCGTCCAGGCCAGTGAGGCGGTCGCACGGCGCTATGGCGGCACCGGCCTGGGGCTGGCGATCAGCAAGCACCTGGTCGAGCAGATGGGCGGGCAAATTGGCGTGCGCAGCCGCGAGGGGGAGGGCAGCTGCTTCTGGCTAGAGCTGGAACTGGAAACGGCGCAGGCGCCCCAGGCCATGGCCGAGGCCAACCGTGCCACGGCGCCGCTGCAGATTCTGGTGGTGGAAGACGTAGCCTTGAACCGTGAGGTGGTGCGCGGGCTGCTGGAGCGTGACGGGCATGAAGTCTGGCTGGCCGAAGATGCCGAGCAGGGTTTGCAGCTGTGTGCTCAGCGACGCTTCGACCTGCTGCTGCTGGATGTGCACCTGCCGGGCATCAGTGGCGTGGAGCTGTGCCGACAGCTACGTGCCGGAGTAACGCCCAACCGTGATACGCGCATCCTCGCGCTGACCGCCAGCGTGCAGCCGGGGCTGGTGCGTGCCTACCTGGATGCCGGCATGCAGGGGGTGCTGGGCAAGCCGCTGAAACTTGCCAACCTGCGCCAGGCGCTGGCGGGGCAGTGTCAGGAGGCAGCGCCGGCCACGTCCGCCTGGCTTGACCACGAGTTGCTGACCACGCACCGCACGCTGCTTGGCGAGCAGAAACTGCAAGGTCTGCTGGCTGGCTTGCGAGACGGTCTGGCGCAACAGCGCCGGGCCTTGCTCGAGGCGGTCGAGGCGGGGGACTGTACTGAGGTGACCCACCTGGCCCATCGACTGGCCGGCAGCAGCGACTCCATGGGCCTGTGCGGCCTGGCGGCGACCTTGCGCCAGCTTGAAGAGCATGGGCTGGCCCGTGACAAGGCAGGCGTGCGGGCCATGGGCCCATTGCTGGGCGAGCAGTTGCAGCGTGCCGAAAACACCCTGGCCGAACTGCTGCTCGCCTGAACGACAAAATCCTTACGACTTTTTACATCTTTGATCTTTACGATCAACCGGGCCTTACATCGCTTTCCAATAATCGTACGCAACCGCTGCACAAGCGGTCTTCGAAGCTTATTGGAGATAATAATAATGAAAGGCCGTAAAGCTGAAGGTATCCACCTCACACGGGCATTGAAAAGCCGGCACATCTTCATGCTCTCGCTCGGTGGCGTGATCGGCACCGGGCTGTTCATGGGCTCGGGGGTGACCATCAACCAGGGCGGGCCGGTGGGCGCGATCCTGGCGTACCTGGTCGCCGGTTTCCTGATGTACCTGGTGATGGTCTGCCTGGGTGAACTGTCGGTACAGATGCCGGTGTCCGGTTCGTTCCAGGCCCATGCGACAAAATTCATCGGCCCGGCCACCGGCTTCATGATCGGCTGGGTGTACTGGATGAGCTGGGCCACCACCGTGGGCCTGGAGTTCACCGCCGCCGGCATGCTGATGACGCGCTGGTTCCCGGAGGTGCCGATCTGGTACTGGTCGGCGCTGTTCGTGGCGGTGCTGTTCGGCATCAACGCCCTGGCCACCCGTGCCTTCGGTGAAGCGGAATACTGGTTCTCCGGGATCAAGGTGGCGGCGATCCTCGGCTTCATCATCGTCGGTGTGTTGGTGATCTTCGGCGGTATTACGCTGAACAGCGGGGCGCCGGCGCCGATGATGACCAACCTGATCGGCGATTCGCTGTTCCCCAATGGCCTGTCGGCGGTGTTCGCGGTGATGATGACCGTGGTCTATGCCTTCCAGGGCTGCGAGATCATGGGCGTGGCGGCGGGTGAAACCGACCAGCCGGAAAAGAGCATCCCGCGGGCCGTGCGCAACGTGGTGTTCCGCGTGCTGATCTTCTACGTGCTGGCGATCGTGGTGCTGTCGGCGATCGTGCCGTGGCAGCAGGCCGGGCTGATGGAGAGCCCGTTCGTGCAGGTGTTCGACATGGTCGGCATTCCTTACGCCGCAGACCTGATGAACTTCGTGATCCTCACTGCGATTCTGTCGGTGGGCAACTCCGGGCTATATGCCTCCACCCGCATACTCTGGGCGATGTCCAAGACCGGCATGGCGCCGCGCAGCCTGTCGCCACTGAGCAGCCGCGGCGTGCCACTGCGCGCACTGTTCGTCACCCTGTGCTTTGCGCTGGTGTCGCTGCTGACCAGTTTTGTCGCCGCCGACACCTTGTTCATGGTGCTGATGGCAGTGAGCGGCATGGCCGGCACGGTGACCTGGATCGTCATCGCCCTGGCGCAGTACCGCTTCCGCAAGCAGTTCCTGCGTGACGGCGGCCAGCTGAGCGACCTCAAGTACCGCGCGCCGCTGTACCCGCTGGTGCCATTGCTGTGCATCACCCTGTGCAGTTCGCTGTTTGTGTTCCTGGCGCTGGATGAGACGCAGCGGCCTTCGCTGTACTGGGGCTTTGGCTTCATTACGTTGTGCTATGCGGCGTACTTCCTGGTGCAGCGCAAGCGTCAGGGTGTGGGGTTGGAGCCGGAAATGCCGGCAGCCTGAGTAATCGCTAGTGGCCGCCTTGCGCGGAACCTGTAGGAGCGGCCTTGTGTCGCGAAAGGGCTGCGAAGCAGCCCCAGCGATTCCAGCCTTTTCGCTGAGATCCTGGGGCCGCTTTGCGGCCCTTTCGCGACACAAGGCCGCTCCTACAAGTGCGCGGTTCCAATGGGAGCCAGCGGTTGTGGGCAGTTGTACAAAGTTGTAACAGCGCTGGCCCGCAAGCTTCTTGAAGTCCAGATAAATCCTTATAAAACAACACCATAATCGTTACCTGATGACGTTACAGCGACATCACCCCGCCAATTGCCTCCTTACTGAACACTCGTTTAGCATGAGCCTCACCTCTCACAGCAATCACAATAATCCGAGGCCCGTCATGACCGCTCCGTCGTCCCTACTCACCCAGGTTGAAGCCGGCGTTGCCTGGATCACCCTGAACCGCCCCGAGCAGCGCAACGCGCTGGATATCCCCACCCTGAAGCAGCTGCACGCCACCCTCAAGGCCTACAACACCGACCCCGCCGTGCGCGTGGTGGTGCTGACCGGCACCGGCCGCAGCTTCTGCGCCGGCGCCGACCTTGCCGAATGGGCCGAGGCCGAAGCCTGTGGCGCACTGGAAACCTACGGCTGGACCGAAACCGCCCACGCCCTGATGCACTGCCTGCACACCCTGGACAAGCCCACCATCGCCGCCATCAACGGCACCGCCGTCGGCGGCGGCATGGACCTGTCGCTGTGCTGCGACCTGCGCCTGGCCGCCCATTCGGCCCGCTTCAAGGCCGGCTACACCAGCATGGCCTACTCGCCGGATGCCGGCGCCAGCTGGCACCTGCCTCGGCTGATCGGCAGCGAGCAAGCCAAGCGCCTGCTGTTCCTCGACGAGCTGTGGGGCGCCGAACGCGCCCTGGCGGCCGGCCTGGTCGGTGAAGTGGTCGCCGACGACCAGCTGCCCGCCGCCACCGCCGAACTGGCGGCACGGCTGGCCCAGGGGCCGACCTTCGCTTACGCCCAGACCAAGCGCCTGATACGCGAGGGCGCCTCGCGCAGCCTGGCCGAGCAGCTGACTGCGGAACTGGCTGCCGGCCTGCTTTGCGGGCGCAGCGCCGACGGCGCCGAGGCCTTGCGCGCAGCCATGGAAAAACGCGCACCACGCTTCAGCGGCAAATAAGCACTCACTCTTTCCCCGGTTACCCAGGAACAGGCCATGAATTTCCAACTGACCCAAGAACAAGAAATGTTGGTGGATGCCGTACGTAGCTTCGTCGCCAAGGAGCTGTTGCCCCATGAAGAAGCGGTGGACCGTGCCGACGAAGTGTCCCCGGAACTCGCCGCGCAGATCCGTGGCAAGGCCATCGCTGCCGGTTTCTATGCCTTCAACATGCCCGAGGAAGTCGGTGGCGGTGGCCTCGACTACCTGTCTCAGGCCCTGATCGAGCGCGAGCTGTCGAAGGTTTCCTGGGCGCTGCATGTGTTCGTCGCCCGGCCTTCGAAGATCCTCATGGCCTGCACCGGCCAGCAGGTCGAGGACTACCTGCTGCCGTGCATCCGTGGCGAGAAGACCGATTGCTTCGCCCTGACCGAACCGGGCGCCGGTTCCGACGCCAATTCGATCAAGACCCGCGCCGTGCGCGAAGGCGACGGCTTCGTGATCAATGGCAGCAAGCACTTCATCAGCCATGCCGGGCACGCCGACTTCGCCATCGTCTTCGCCGTCACCGACACCTACGAGCACAACGGCCGCAAGCGCAACGCCGTCACCGCCTTCCTGGTCGACCGCGGCACCCCGGGCATGACCATCCGTCGTGGCCCGAAATGCGTGAGCAACCGTGGCTACCACACTTACGAGCTGTTCTTTGACGACTGCAAGGTGCCGGCCGCCAAGGTGCTCGGTGAAGTCGGCAAGGGCTGGGACGTGGCCAACGCCTGGCTGACCGCAGGCCGGGTCATGGTCGCCGCCAACTGCGTCGGCCAGGCCCAGCGTGCGCTGGATGTTTCACTGCAATGGGCCGCCGACCGCAAGCAGTTCGGCCAGCCGATCGGCACCTACCAGGGCGTGTCGTTCAAGCTCGCCGACATGGCCACGCAGATCCGCGCTGCCGAACTGCTGACCCTGCACACCGCCTGGAAGATGGACCAGGGCAGCATGACCGACGGCGAGGCGGGCATGGCCAAGCTGTTTGCCAGCGAAGTGCTCGGCAAGGTCGCCGACGAAGCGGTGCAGATCTACGGCGGCATGGGCCTGATGGACGAGGGGCCGGTCGAACGCATCTGGCGCAACGCACGCATCGAGCGGATCTGGGAAGGCACCTCGGAGATCCAGCGGCACATCATCTCGCGCGAACTGCTGCGCCCACTGCTGCGCTGACCGGAGTCTCCCCATGTCGCAAGCCATTCGTGACAATCTCAAACGCCTGCTGGCCCCCCGGCACCTGGCATTTGTCGGCGGGCGCAGCATGGCCCGTGCGCTCAAGCGCTGTGCCGAAGGCGGCTACCCGGGCCAGATGTGGCTGGTCAACCCGCAGCAGGACAGCATCGACGGCGTGCCCTGCGTGCGCAGCGTGGCCGAGCTGCCCTGCGCGCCGGACGCGGTGTTCATCGCCACCAACCGCGAACTGACCCTGACCTGCGTTGCCGAACTCGCCGCCAAAGGCGCGGGCGGGGCGATCTGCTATGCCTCGGGCTTCGCCGAAAGCGGCGCCGAGGGCCAGGCGCTGCAACAGCAGCTGCTCGACGCCGCCGGCAACATGGCATTGCTCGGGCCCAACTGCTACGGCCTGCTCGACTACCTGCACAGTGCCGCCCTGTGGCCCGTGGCCCACGGTGGCAAGGCGGTAGAGAAGGGCGTGGCGGTGCTGACCCAGAGCGGCAACTTCGCCTACAACCTGTCGATGAGCGACCGCTCACTGCCGGTGGCTTACATGGCCTCGGTCGGCAACCAGGCGCAACTGGGCATCGCCGAACTGATGGACGTGCTGCTCGATGAACCCCGGGTCACCGCCATCGGCCTGCACCTGGAAGGCCTGAAGAACGTGCCGGGCTTCGCCCGTGCCGCGCACAAGGCGCTGGAGAAGGGCATCCCGATCGTTGCGCTGAAGACCGGCGTGTCGCAGATTGGCGCCGAGCTGGCGCTGAGCCACACCAGTTCGCTGTCAGGCTCCGATGCCCTGTACGACAGCCTGTTCGAGCGCCTGGGGGTGATCCGCGTCAGCGGCCCCGTGAGTTTCGTCGAAACCCTCAAGGCCGCCGCCTGCGGCAACCTGCCCAAAGGCCCCAGCCTGATCGCACTGGCCTGCTCGGGCGGCGATGCCGGGCTGATCGCCGACTACAGCGAAAGCAACCAGCTGAGCCTGCCGGCCCTGGACGCCAGCCAGGTCGAAGAACTGGCCCAGGTGCTGCCGGCCTACGCCAACCTGGTCAACCCGCTGGACTTCACCACGGCGATCTGGGGCGACGGCCCGGCCAAGGCGCGCATGCTCGACAGCGCCCTGCGCAGCGGCGCCGACGCGGCGATGCTGGTGCTCGATTACCCCGCCGAGTTCACCGGCGAGCGCAAGGAATGCGACCTGCTGCTGGAGCTGTACTGCGCGGCGCTCAAGCGTCATGGCAAGACCGGTTTCGTCACCTCGGCGTTCCCCGAACTGCTGCCAGCCAGCGCCCGTGAGCGCCTGCACGCGGCCGGGGTGCCGGCGCTGCAAGGCGTGGAGGATGGCCTGGCGGCCTGGGGCCGGGTTGCCCGTTACGCGCAGCAGCGCCCAGCCTTGCTGGCGCTGGGCGAGTCGGCGCTGGTGCCGCTGTGCCCGCAGCCGCTGGCCGGTGACAGCCGCCTGCTCAACGAGTGGGATTCCAAGCAGGCCCTGCGCGGCTTCGGCCTACCCATTCCGAATGGCGTGCTGAGCAGCCCGCAGCACGCTCTGGCCGATGCCGGCCAGGTGGGTTTCCCGCTGGTGCTCAAGGCCGTCAGCGCGCAGTTGCCGCACAAGACCGAGGCCGGCGCGGTGGCGCTGAACCTGGCCGACGTGGCCGCCCTCAGCCGCGCCCTTGAACAGATGCGCACGCGCATCGCCGCTTACGCGCCGGGCGTCGCCTTCGACCAGGTGTTGCTCGAACCCATGGCCGACGCGCCACTGGCCGAGCTGATCGTCGGCATCAAGCGCGAGGCAGACTTCGGCCTGGCGCTGGTGATCGGTGCCGGTGGCGTCCTCGTCGAGCTGCTCAAGGACAGCAACAGCCTGCTGCTGCCGACCACCGACGGCGCCATCCGCAAGGCCGTGCTCGGCCTGCGCAGCGCGGCCTTGCTGCAGGGCTTCCGTGGCAAGCCGGCGGCCGACCTGGATGCACTGGTCGCCGCCATCCGCGCGGTGGCCGACTACGCCTGCGAAAACGCCAGCCAGCTGCTGGAGCTGGATGTGAACCCATTGATGGTCGGTGCCAATGGCACCACGGCGGTCGATGCCTTGATCCGCCTCGGCCAGGTGTAAGGACATGAACATGACAAAACCCACACTCACGGGCGGCCAGGCGCTGGTGCGCCTGCTGGCCAACTACGGCGTCGACACCGTCTTCGGCATCCCCGGCGTGCACACCCTGGAGCTGTACCGCGGCCTGCCCGGCAGCGGCATTCGCCATGTGCTCACCCGGCACGAGCAGGGCGCCGGCTTCATGGCCGACGGCTATGCCCGGGTCAGCGGCAAGCCGGGCGTCTGCTTTGTCATCACCGGCCCTGGCGTGACCAACGCGGCCACCGCCATCGGCCAGGCCTACGCCGACTCGATTCCGCTGCTGGTGATTTCCAGCGTCAATCACACCGCCAGCCTGGGCAAAGGCTGGGGCTGCCTGCACGAGACCCAGGACCAGCGCGCCATGACCGCGCCGATCACCGCCTTCTCGGCCGTGGCGCTGAAGGCCGAAGACCTGCCGGAGCTGATCGCCCGCGCCTATGCCGTGTTCGACAGCGAACGCCCGCGCCCGGTGCATATCTCGGTGCCGCTGGACGTACTGGCCGCGCCGGTGGCGCGGGACTGGAGCAATGAAGTGGTACGCCGCCCCGGTCGCGGCCCGGCTAGCCTCGACAGCCTGCAACAGGCGGCGGCCAGACTGGCAGCAGCGAAGCGCCCGATGATCATCGCTGGCGGTGGCGCCCTGCAGGCGGGCGCCGAGCTGCAGCAGCTGAGCACACGCCTGGCTGCGCCACTGTTCACCAGCGTCGCTGGCAAGGGCCTGGCGCCGCTGGACTCGCCGCTCAATGCCGGCTCTACGCTGTGCGTGGAGCCGGGCTGGGCGCTGATCGCCGAGGCCGACGTGGTGCTGGCGGTCGGCACCGAAATGGCCGACACCGACTTCTGGCGCGAGCGCCTGCCACTGACCGGCGAGCTGCTGCGGGTCGATATCGACCCGCGCAAGTTCAACGACTTCTACCCCTGCGCGCTGGCATTGCACGGCGATGCCCGGCAGACCCTTGCGGGGCTGCTCGAACAGTTGCCGGACGGCGTGCGCGATGCAGCCCGGGCCAGCGCGGCAGTGGCCCGCCTGCGGGGTGCGGTGCAGGCGAACCACGGCCCTCTGCAGGCGATCCACCAGGCGATCCTGCAGCGGGTCGCGGCCGAGCTGCCAGAAAACGCCTTCATCAGCACCGACATGACCCAGCTGGCCTACACCGGTAACTATGTGTTCAGCAGCCGGGCGCCGCGCAGCTGGCTGCACCCGACCGGCTACGGCACCCTCGGCTACGGCCTGCCGGCCGGTATCGGCGCCATGTTCGCCACGGCCGACCGCCCGGGCCTGGTGCTGGTGGGTGACGGTGGTTTCCTCTACACCGCGCAGGAGCTGGCGACCGCGGTCGAGGAGTTGGACCGCCCGCTGGTGGTGCTGCTGTGGAACAACGACGCGCTGGGGCAGATCCGCGACGACATGCTCGACCTGGACATCGAGCCCATCGGCGTACTGCCGCGCAACCCGGACTTCGCCGGCCTGGCCCGTGCCTTCGGTTGCACGGTCGCGCAGCCGCAGAGCCTCGACGAACTGCAACGCGACCTGCGCGGCGGCTTTGCCCGCAACGGCGTGACCCTGATCGAGCTCAAGCACGCCTGCGCGCGCTGAGCCCACCCCGCACAACAGGACAACCAGCCATGCGATTTTCCTCATTGACCCAACGGATCGCCGGTGACGGCGCCGCCGCCTGGGAGATCCACTACCGCGCCCTGGCCATGCTTGAAGAAGGCCGCGACGTACTGCTGCTGTCGGTCGGCGACCCGGACTTCGACACCCCAGCGCCGATCGTCCAGGCGGCCGTGGCCAGCCTCGAAGCCGGCAACACCCATTACGCCGATGTGCGCGGCAAGCGCAGCCTGCGCGAGGCCATCGCCCGTCGCCACCAGCAACGCAGCGGCCAGGCGGTCACCGCCGAGCAGGTGACGGTGCTGGCGGGGGCGCAGTGCGCGCTGTTCTGCGTCGCCCAATGCGTGCTGGAGGCAGGCGATGAAGTGATCGTCGCCGAACCGATGTATGTCACCTACGAAGCGGTGTTCGGTGCCTGCGGTGCCAAGGTGGTGCCGGTGCCGGTGCGCCCGGAGCATGGCTTCCGCGTGCAGCCGGAGGACGTCGCCGCACGGATCACCCCGCGCACCCGTGCCCTGGCGCTGAACAGCCCGCACAACCCCTCCGGCGCCAGCCTGCCGCGCAGCACCTGGGAGGCCCTGGCCGAACTGTGCATCGCCCATGACCTGTGGCTGATCAGCGACGAGGTGTACAGCGAGCTGCTGTTCGAAGGCGAGCACATCAGCCCCGCCAGCCTGCCGGGCATGGCCGAGCGCACGGCGACGCTGAACAGCCTGTCCAAGTCCCATGCCATGACCGGTTGGCGAGTCGGCTGGGTGGTCGGTTCGCCAGCGCTGTCCGGGCACCTGGAAAACCTGGCGCTGTGCATGCTCTACGGCTCGCCGGACTTCATTCAGGATGCCGCAGTGGCTGCGCTGGAGCAGCCCTTGCCGGAACTGGACGGCATGCGCGAAGCCTACCGCCAGCGCCGCGACCTGGTGTGCGAGCGGCTGGCGAATTGCCCGGGCTTGCGGGCACTCAAGCCCGATGGCGGCATGTTCGTGATGGTCGATATCCGCGAGACCGGGCTCAGCGCACAAGCTTTCGCCGACCGTCTGCTCGACCAGCATGGGGTGTCGGTGCTGGCCGGTGAAGCGTTCGGCCCGAGTGCGGCCGGGCATATCCGCCTGGGCCTGGTGCTCGGCGCTGAACCCCTCGGTGAAGCCTGCCGCCGCATTGCCCTGTGCGCCAGCGAACTGATGGAGGCGCAACGCGATGCGTGAATACAGCCGTCTGTTCATCGATGGCCGCTGGCAGCAACCAGCGGGGCAGGGCATGGCGGAGGTGATCGACCCGGCCAGCGAGGCGGTGGCCGGCAAGGTACCGTTGGGTAACGAAGAGGATGTGGAACGCGCCGTCAGCGCGGCACGCAGGGCCTTTGCCGACTGGTCGCGCACGGCGTCCAGCGTACGCGCCGGGTTCATTCGCGCCCTGGCCGAACAGCTCAAGGCGCGGGCCGACGAGATGGCCGCGGTGATTACCAACGAGTTGGGCATGCCGGTGCAATGGTGCCGCTCGGTGCAGGTCGATGGGCCCATTGTCGGTCTGGAACAGTACATCGAGCTGGCCGGCAAGATGGACGAGGTGCGCGAAGTCGGTAACTCGCTGGTGTACCGCGAGGCGGTGGGCGTGTGCGCGTTCATCAACCCCTGGAACTACCCGCTGCATCAACTGATCGGCAAGCTGGCACCGGCCTTGGCTGCGGGCTGCACGGTGGTAGTCAAGCCGAGCCAGGAAACCCCGCTGCATGCCTTCCTGCTGGCGGAAATGATCGAGGCCATCGGGCTGCCGGCCGGGGTGTTCAACCTGGTCAGCGGGCCGGGGGCGAAGGTCGGTGAGGCGTTGGCGCGGCACCCGCTGGTGGACATGGTCTCGTTCACCGGGTCCACCGGGGCGGGGGTGCGGGTTGCCCAGGCGGCAGCGCCGTCGGTGAAGCGGGTGTGCCTGGAGCTGGGTGGCAAATCGCCGTTCCTGATCACCGCCGACGCCCCGTTGGAAGCTGCGGTACGCCATGGCGTGCAGGACGTGATGATCAACTCGGGGCAGACCTGCACGGCACTGACGCGTATGCTGCTGCCGGCCTCGCGCTATGTCGAAGCCGTGGAGATCGCCGTGGACGAGGCCCGCAGCCTGGTCATGGGCGATCCACAGGACCCGCGCAGTTTCCTCGGGCCGATGTGCTCGGCCGGGCAACGGCGCACGGTGCAGGAATACATCCGAGTGGGGCATGAAGAGGGCGCGCGGCTGGTGTGTGGCGGGGAGACGGCTCCGGGCTTCGAGCGCGGGTTCTATGTGCCGCCGACGATTTTCGCCGACGTCGACAACCGCATGCGCATTGCCCAGGAGGAAATCTTCGGGCCGGTGCTGTGCCTGATTCCCTACGCCGACGAGGCCGAAGGCATTGCCCTGGCCAACGACTCGCCGTTCGGGCTGTCCAGCGCGGTGTGGGCTGGTAGTCGCGACCAGGCGCTGCAGTTGGGCCGCCAGTTGCGTGCGGGGCAGTGCTTCGTCAATGGCGGGGCATTCAACTACCAGGCACCGTTCGGCGGCTATAAGCAGTCGGGCAATGGCCGCGAGTGGGGGGAGGAGGGCCTGCACGAGTTCGTCGAGGTGAAGGCCATGCAGCTCTGAAGCCTTGACACGGTCCCCTGTAGGAGCGGCCTTGTGTCGCGAAAGGGGTGCGAAGCGCCCCCAGGATCTCAGCTTCGCCGCATGAATTGCCGGGGCCGCGCTGCGGCCCTTTCGCGACGCAAGGCCGCTCCTACAGGGACCGCGTTCAGGCCGTGTGAGTGTGTTCCCTGGGCGTATCGAACGCCACGAACAACTGGTCCGCTGTAATCGCCCCCAGGTCCAGGCGCATGTTCTGCTCCAGCATCGCGAACAGCCGGGTGAACACCTCGTACACCTTGCAGTGGTCTTCAAGCCCGGCAAACGGGTTGTCGATCTTCTCGGCAATCAGCGAGCTTTCCTGCACCGCGTCATACACCTCGCGCAAGGTGATCTCCTGCGGCGCGCGGGCCAGGGTCACGCCGCCCTGGGCGCCGCGATAGGAGGTCAGGATATTGGCTTTGACCATCTGCGATACCATCGAGCGCACGCGGGTCGGGTGCACCTTTACCCATTTGGCGATGGTCTCGGTGCGCAATTTCTGCGGGGCATTAGCCGCCACGAACGAAAGGATGTACGAGGCGGTGATGAGTCGGGTCGACTGGCTCATGGGGCAAAAGCTCCCTGCGAAAACGTCAATGGTACACCAGTGAAAATGCCCGGTATCGGGCGCTGGAAATCAGCTTGTCCTGCCGCTAATGTATTTGTTACGGTAACAATTACAAATTGTAAACAGCTTCTACGCAATCCGCTTTGACCGAACAACAATTTCTTGCGGTTCAACAGGGGCAAATGCCATGAGCGATAACAACAAGAACAATCCTCACGCCATCCTCGACGGCAGCCTGCCGCGCCGGGATTTCCTCAAGTACAGCGCGGCCGCCGCGGCCATCGCCGGGGCGTTTTCCCTCGGCCTGCCGCTGGCTGGCCATGCCGAGGAGGCCACGCCAAAGCCGGGCGGCACCTTGCGCCTGGGCCTGGCCGGGGGCAGCACCACCGACTCCAAGGACCCAGGCTCGTGGGTCGATACCTTCACCTTCATCGGCTTCTCGGCGGTGTACAACACCCTCACCGAAATTTCCGTGGAAGGCACTGCCATCCCTGAGCTGGCCGAGCGCTGGGAATCGAGCCCCGACGCCAAGGTCTGGACTTTCACCCTGCGCCAGGGCGTGACCTTCCACAACGGCAAGACCCTCAACGCTGACGACGTGGTGGCCTCGATCCAGCACCACCTGGGCGACAAGTCCACCTCTGCAGCCAAGACCGTATTGGGCGATGTCGCCAAGGTGAGCGCCAGCGCCCCCGACACCGTAGTGTTCGAGCTGCACTCGGGCAATGCCGACTTCGCCTACGTGGTCGCCGACTACCACCTGGTGATCATGCCCGCCAAGGACGGCCTGGCCGACTGGCAGGCCGGCGTCGGCACCGGCGGCTACCGCATCAAGGGCTTCGAGCCGGGCGTGCGCATGGACCTGGAGCGCAGCCCGGACTACTGGAAGCCGGGCAGGGCGCATTTCGCCAGCGCCGAGCTGATCGCCATCGCCGACGGCGCCGCACGGGTCAACGCCTTGGTCACCGGCAAGGTCGATGTGATCAACAAGGTCGACCTCAAGACCGTGGCCTTGCTCAAGCGCAACCCGAAGCTGGTGATCGAGGAAACCAAGGGCGCCCAGCACTACACCTTCCCGATGCTGACCGACAGCGAGCAGTTCCGCGACAACAACGTGCGCCTGGCCCTCAAGCACGCGATCAACCGCGAGACCTTGCTGGCCTCGGTGCTTTACGGCTACGGCCAGGTCGGCAACGACCACCCGCTGCAGCCGGCCAACCGCTTCATCAACCCGGCGCTGGAACAGCGCGTCTACGACCCGGACAAGGCCCGCTTCTACTTGCGCCAGGCCGGCATGGACAGCCTCAAGGTGCGCCTGCAGGCCTCCGATGCCGCCTACAGCGGCGCAGTGGATGCCTCGGTCCTGTTCAAGGAGCAGGCGCGCCAGGCCGGCATCGACATCGACGTTGTGCGCGAACCGGCCGATGGGTTCTTCACCAATGTCTGGATGAAACAGCCGTTCACCACCTCGTTCTGGTACTCCAGCCTCACCGCCGACCGCATGTTCAGCATCGGCTACGCCAAGGGTGCGGCGTGGAACGAGACACACTGGGACAACCCGCGCTTCAACCAGCTGCTCAACGCCGCCCGTGGCGAGATGAACGAGCCGCTGCGCCGCGAGATGTACAACGAAATGCAGGCGCTGTGCCGCGATGATGGCGGGGCGATCGTGCCGCTGTTCGCAAGCTCCGTCGCAGCCCGTTCCAGCCGCGTGGCCCATGGTCCGCTCACCGCGCCCTACGGCGAGCTGGATGGCCTGCGGGTGATCGAGCGCTGGTGGCAGGCCTGAGCCGCTGACGTTACGCAAGGCTGAACCCTTGACCCGCAACCCCGCATCCAGACGAGGAGTGGTACGGTGAACAATCTTGGCAAACTGCTTGTGCAGCGGCTGGCCCTGGGCCTGTTGTCGCTGTTTGCGGTCTCGGTGGTGATCTTCCTGGCAGTCAGCCTGCTGCCAGGCGACATCGCCCAGGCCATGCTCGGCCAGTCGGCCACCCCGGAAACCGTGGCGGCCCTGCGCGCCCAGCTGGGGCTGGACCTGTCGCCGGTGCAGCGTTTCGTGCAGTGGGCGTGGCGCCTGGTGCACGGTGACCTGGGCGTGTCGCTGGCCAACCAGCGGCCGATCATCGAGCTGGTCGGCGCACGGCTGGGCAATACCTTCAGCCTGGCCCTGCTGGCGGCGCTGTTCTCGGTGCCGACGGCATTGCTGCTGGGCATGCTCGCGGCGTTGTACCGCAACAGCTGGTTCGACCGCCTGCTCAATACCGGCGCCTTGAGCGCCGTGTCGTTCCCCGAGTTCTTCGTGGCCTACCTGCTGATCCTGGTGTTCGCGGTGAAGCTCGAATGGCTGCCGGGCATCTCCAGCCAGCCTGCGGATGCCTCGCTGGGTGAGGTGCTGGAAGTCTCGGTGCTGCCGGTGGCGACCCTGAGCCTGGTGGTGATCGCGCAGATGATGCGCATGACCCGCGCCTCGCTGATCAACCTGCTCGCCAGCCCCTACATCGAGATGGCACGGCTCAAGGGCGTGTCGCCGGCGCGCGTGATCTTCAGGCATGCCTTGCCCAATGCCCTGGCGCCGATCGTCAACGTGGTGGCGCTGAACCTGGCGTACCTGGTGGTAGGCGTGGTGGTGGTGGAGGTGGTGTTCGTCTACCCGGGGCTCGGCCAGTTGCTGGTGGATTCGGTGGCCAAGCGCGACATCCCGGTGGTGCAGGCCTGCAGCCTGATCTTCGCCGGCACCTACATCCTGCTCAATACCGGCGCCGACGTGCTGTCGATTGCCAGCAACCCACGCCTGATGCATCCGAAGGGGTAGACCATGAGCCTGTTCACACCTGTGCTGCGCGCGCCCCTGAGCGCCAAGTTCGGCCTGCTGGTGATTGTTGCCTACACCGTGGTGGCGCTGTTTGCACCGCTGCTGGCGCCTTACGGCGAAACCCAGGTGGTCGGAGAGGGCTTCGCGCCTTGGAGCCCGCAGTTCCTGCTGGGCACCGACAACCTTGGCCGCGATACCTTCAGCCGCCTGCTGTTCGGCGCCCGCAACACCCTCGGCATCGCCTTCATGACCACCAGCCTGGCCTTTCTGCTGGGCGGCCTGTGCGGGCTGGTCGCGGCCATCAAGGGTGGCTGGATCGACCAGGGCCTGTCGCGCCTGGTGGACATCCTGATGGCCATCCCGCAACTGATCTTCGCCTTGCTGATCCTCAGCGTGGTCGGCACCACGGCCACCTCGCTGGTGCTGGTGATCGCCCTGCTCGACGCCACGCGGGTGTTCCGCCTGTCGCGGGCGGTGGCCATGAACGTGGTGGTGCAGGACTTTGTCGAGGCCGCACGGCTACGCGGTGAAGGTCTGTGGTGGCTGGTCACCCGCGAAGTACTGCCCAATGCCGCAGCGCCGCTGATTGCCGAATTCGGCCTGCGCTTCTGCTTCGTCTTCCTGTTCATCAGCGCCTTGTCGTTCCTCGGCCTCGGCATCCAGCCGCCGACCGCCGACTGGGGCAGCATGGTGCGCGACAACGCGGTGCTGATCACCTTCGGTGACATCAGCCCGCTGCTGCCGGCACTGGCGGTGGCGTTGATCACGGTGAGCGTGAACTTTGTCGTCGACTGGGTGCTGCACCTGTCCAGCGGCCTGAAGGAGTGCTGAGCATGAACCCTGATACCTTGCTGGAAATCCGTGGCCTGCGCATTGAAGGCCAGCATGACGACGCCTGGCACCCGCTGATCAAGGGCATCGACCTGACACTCAAGCGCGGCGAGGTGCTGGGCCTGATTGGTGAGTCCGGGGCCGGCAAATCCACCCTGGGCCTGGCCGCGATGGGCTACGTGCGCGACGGCTGCCGCATCACCGGCGGCAGCGTGTGCTTCGATGGCATTCAGCTGCTCGAGTGCAGCGCCGAAACCCTGCGCAAGTTGCGCGGCCTGCGCATCGCCTATGTGGCGCAGAGCGCTGCCGCCTCGTTCAACCCGGCACACCGGCTGATCGACCAGCACGTGGAAACGGCCGTGACCAACGGCGGCATCGACCGCGCCAAGGCCGAGGCCGAGGCGGTGGAGCTGTACCGCATCCTGCGCCTGCCAGACCCCGAGCACATCGGCCAGCGTTACCCGCACCAGCTGTCCGGCGGCCAGCTGCAGCGGGTGATGACTGCCATGGCCATGGCCTGCCACCCGGACCTGATCATCTTCGACGAACCGACCACGGCGCTGGACGTCACCACCCAGATCGAGGTGCTGGCGGCGATCCGCGACGCAGTGAAGACCTTCGGCAGCGCCGCGCTTTACATCAGCCATGACCTGGCGGTGGTGGCGCAGATGGCCGACCGCATCATGGTGCTGCGCCACGGCAGCCTGGTGGAGGAGGCGCAGACCCGCCACATGCTCAGCGCCCCGCAGCAGGCCTACACCCAGTCGCTGTGGGCGGTGCGCAACTTCCACACCACGGCCAAGGCCCGCCCGGGAAATGAAAAACCCTTGCTGGAAGTGCGCAACGCCGATGCCCGTTATGGCCAGCAGCCGGTGCTGCACGATGTTTCGCTGAAGCTCTATCGCGGCCAGACCCTGGCGGTGATCGGCGAGTCGGGCAGTGGCAAGAGCACCACCGCGCGCCTGATCAGCGGCCTGCTGCCGCCGACCTCGGGCCAGGTGCTGTATGACGGCGAAGCCTTGCCGGCCGACTACCGCCAGCGCAGCAAGGAGCAGCTGCGGCGCATCCAGATGATCTACCAGATCCCCGACACCGCGCTCAACCCACGCCAGCGCATCATCGACATCATCGGCCGGCCGCTGAGCTTTTACCTGGGGCTCAAGGGCAAGGCGCTGCGCGAGCGGGTCGCCGACCTGCTGCGGATGATCGACCTGGAGCCGGCCAAGTACATGGACCGCCTGCCACGCGAGCTGTCGGGCGGGCAGAAGCAGCGGATCTGCATCGCCCGTGCCTTGGCCGCCGAACCCCAGCTGATCATCTGCGACGAAGTGACCTCGGCCCTCGACCAGCTGGTGGCCGAGGGTGTGCTGAAACTGCTCGACCGCATCCAGCGCGAGCTGGGCGTGGCCTACCTGTTCATCACCCACGACGTGGCCACCGTGCGCGCCATCGCTGACGAGGTGCTGGTGATGCAGCGCGGGCGGGTGGTCGACCAGGGCAGCCGCGAAGCGATCTTCCAGCCTCCGCACCGTGATTACACCGGGCTGCTGTTCTCCTGCGAGCCCGAGATGGACCCCGACTGGCTCGACCGCCTGCTGGCGGCGCGCAACTCCAATACCCCTTTGGCTACTGTTTGAGGATTGCCCATGAAAGTCTTGATCGTTCACGCTCACCCAGAGCCTCAGTCCTTCACCGCCGCATTGCGCGACCAGGCGGCACAGACCTTCCAAGCCCAGGGCCATGAGGTGCAGGTCAGCGACCTGTACGCCATGGGCTGGAACCCGGTGGCCAGCGCCGATGACTTCAGCCACCGGGAAAACCCGGAGTACCTGGTGTATGCCCTGGAGCAGCGCCTGGGCGTGAAGAGCGGTTCCATCGCGCCGGACATCCAGCAGGAGCTGGACAAACTGCTGTGGGCCGACCTGCTGGTGCTGAACTTCCCGATCTTCTGGTTCTCGGCGCCGGCGATGCTCAAGGGCTGGATCGACCGGGTACTGGTGTCCGGGGTGTGCTACGGCGGCAAGCGTTTCTACGACCAGGGCGGCCTGGCCGGCAAGCGCGCGCTGGTGACGGTGACCCTGGGCGGGCGCGAGCACATGTTCGGCGAGGGGGCGATCCACGGGCCGCTGGAAGACATGCTGCGGCCGATCCTGCGCGGGACCCTGGCCTATGTCGGTTTCGAGGTGCTGGAGCCGTTTGTGGCCTGGCATGTGCCGTACATCAACGATGAGGCGCGCCAGGCGTTCCTGCGCAGTTACGAGCAACGCCTGCAGCACCTGTCGGATGACCTGCCGCTGAATTTCCCACGGCTGGACCAGTTCGATGAGGCGCTGTATCCGTTGCCGCGCTGATCTCCAATCCTGTAGGAGCGGCCTTGCGTCGCGAAAGGGCTGCGAAGCAGCCCCAGGATTTCAGCTTCGCCGCCGACATTGCCGGGGCCGCTTTGCGGCCCTTTCGCGACGCAAGGTCGCTCCTACAGGGGCCCGCGTGCAGCCGTTCTGTCAGGCCGAAGCCAGGCTCATCGTCTTGTGGGTGTCGATCAGGTGCTGCACCACGCCCGGGTCAGCCAGGGTCGAAATGTCCCCCAGTGCACCGTATTCCGCCGATGCAATCTTGCGCAGA
>NZ_JBKGGW010000026.1:0-93017 GCF_052041945.1 Pseudomonas sp. SMN11
TCGCGACACAAGGCCGCTCCTACAATGACCGTGTCAGCCAGTAAGCGGGCCTCAGCGCCAGTAACGTGCGTCGTCGACGATTTTGGCATGCCCTTCGAACAATGCCGGTAGCTGCTCCTTGAGGTAATCGATCCAGGTCCGCACCTTGGCATCCAGGTAGTGCCGCGACGGGTAGATCGCATACAACGCATTCTCCCGTAGCCGATAAGGTGCCAACAGCCGCCGCAGGCGCCCCTGCTCCATGGCCTGGCTGGCGGTGTAGAACGGCAACAGGCCAATCCCCATGCCCAGTTCGCTGGCCACCAGCATCGCGTCGGCGACATTGGTCATGAAGCTGTCCCGCGGGGCGATCACGCAGTGATCGAGGCCCTGGGGGAATACCCAGTCACCTTCGTACATCGGGTAGGCCATGCGCAGGCAGCGGTGCTCGTGCAGGTCTTCCGGCCGCTCGGGGATGCCGTTCAGCTCCAGGTAGCTGGGCGCCGCGCAGGGGATGCTGAAGATATTGCCCAGCGGCACGGCGATCAGTTGCGAATCGGGCAATGCCTCATCCACGGTGATCACCACGTCGTGCCCCTCGGCCAGCGGATCGGGGTTGCGCTGGGACAGGATCAGCTCGATCACCACTTCCGGGCAGATTGCGTTGTAGCCGGCCACCAGCGGCATCAGCAGCATGCCCAGGCCATGCGGGCAATGCAGGCGCAGGCGACCACGCGGGGTGAGGTGCGCGCCGCGGGCTTCGTCCATGGCCTCATCGGTCAGCGCCATGATCTGCCGCGCCCGTTCCAGAAAACGCTCGCCCGCCTCGCTCATGCGCAAACGACGGGTGGTGCGGTGCAGCAGGCGGGTCTGCAGCTGGTTCTCCAGCTCGGCGACGATTCGCGACACCTGCGCTGCGGAAATGTCGAGGGCATTGGCGGCAGCGGCGAAACTGCCGCACTCCACCACCCGGGCAAAGGTACGCATGGCGTGCAGCATGTCCATGGGGCTAGGCTCCTTGATCGATCTTATTCGTACGTTCCAGGCAGGAATCTATCACGAATTAGCCCATTTATTGAGGATCACCAATGAATACATCATTGGTAAAACATTGAAGAAGGAGCCTGTCATGAAACTTTCGATAGCTTTTGTAGCCCTGTCTGCCGCCCTTGCCTCGTTCGGCGCCTTCGCCGATGCGCCGGCCAGCCAGCCGGCCACCAGCAACTATGAGTACGGCATGCCGCTGGATGTGGCCAAGGTCATCTCGATCACCCCAGCCAGCAACGCCGCCGACTGCCAGGTCGGTACCGCGCACATGGTGTATGTCGACCACCAGGGCCAGAAACGCGAAGTCGACTACCGCGAAATGGGTAACTGCTCGCAGCAGTGAGTCAGGCCAGTACCGCGTTGATCCAGCCAATCTGCCGGGCGAAGTCACGCAGCTTTTCTTGCGGGATGGCATCGCGGGCACGCTCGAAGTTGGCCAGGCTCTGCTGCTTCTGGCGCAGCATGCGCTGCCACTTGGTCACGAATGCCGGGCTTTTCTCGCGCATCAGCACAGGGCCGAAATACAGCTCTTCGGCAGAGTAGGCCACCACCTCGCAAGGTTCGGCGACGATGATCTCGTAGTCGAAACGGTTTTCCCGCAGCAATTCTTCACTGACGATCCGGTAGCCGTTGTCCATCAGCCAGCCGCGCAATTCGCGCTCATCGCCATTGGGCTGCAGGATCAGGCGCTCGCTGCCGTTCAGGCGCGCCTTGCCACGCTCGAGAATCTCGCACATGGTCTTGCCACCCATGCCGCACAGGCTGATGGCGGTGATGCGGTCGTCGGGCTCGATGGCTTCCAGGCCATCGGCCAGGCGTACGGTGAGGGTTTGCGTCAGGCCATTGCGGCGCACGTTGCGCTGGGCCGAGGCATAGGGCGTCTGCGCCACCTCGCCGGCCACCCCGGCTTCGATCACACCGCGCAGCGCCAGTGCCACCGGCAGGTAGCCGTGGTCCGAGCCGATATCGGCCAGGCGTGCGCCCTGCGGCACATGCGCCGCCACACGCTCCAGGCGCATCGATAATGTCTGTTCGTTCAACTTCAGCACCTTGCTCAACAATCGGCGGCGATTCTGACCGCCAGGGCGTAGCATTTCAATGCATATGCGCCCACCGGCTCGACCCTTGCGACCGGCTCGCGTAGGCTTGCCGCTTTCCTTCCGTTGCAAGGCGAATACCATGGCAGATCTTATCTACACACCGGATTCCGACGCCGAGTCCATTTCCTCCGACGTCGCTGAGTACAACGGTATTCTAGTGACCACGCAGATTCCGGCCGATCTCGATGCCGACATCACCCAGCAGAGCGAGAGCTCCCTGCAGGCCCTGAAGGACGCCCTGGAAAAGGCCGGCAGCGGCATGGACCGGGTCATGCACCTGACCATCTACCTGACCGACATGGCCGACCGTGCTGCCTTCAACGAGGTCTACCAGCGCTTCTTCAGCAAGCCGTGGCCGGTGCGTGCCGCCGTTGGCGTGGCCGCACTTGCCTACCCGGAAATGCGCGTCGAAGTGACCGCCATGGCCGCCAAACGCTGATTACCGTTTTACCGGCTCCGCCTGCGGGCGGAGCTTTCTTTTCGAAAGCAGGACGCTGCATGCAATTCCCCCCGTTTCGCCGCAAGGCCCTGATCGCCTTGCTTCCCGGTCTGTGCCCATTGGCCCAGGCCGAACCCGCCACCCCCTTCAACCTGCTCGAACCGGTGGTGGTCACCGGCACCTACGCCCCCAACCCGAGCTTCGACCTGCCCTACTCCATCGACACCGTCGATCGCCAGCAGATCGCCGATGGCCAGCTGGGCGTGAACCTGTCGGAAGCGCTCAACCGCGTACCTGGCCTGGTGGTGCAGAACCGCCAGAACTACGCCCAGGACCTGCAGATTTCCTCGCGTGGCTATGGCGCCCGCTCGGCCTTCGGCATCCGTGGCATCAAGCTGCTCAGCGACGGCATCCCGGCCAGTACCCCGGATGGCCAGGGCCAGGCGGCCTCGTTGAACCTGGACGTGGCGGACCGCATCGAAGTGCTGCGCGGCCCGGCCTCCGCCCTCTACGGCAGCAATGCCGGTGGCGTGATCCAGATGTTCTCCCGCGACGGTTCGGGGCCGCCCAAGGTGGGCGCCGAAACCACCTTCGGCAGCGATGGCTTCAACAAGAACCACGTCTACAGCGAAGGCGGCAGCGAGCAGGCCGGCTTCCTGGTCGATGCCTCGCGCATGGACACCGACGGCTACCGCGACCACAGCGCCGCCCGCCGCGACCAGACCTTCGCCAAGGTGCACGTCAAGCCGGACGAAGACAGCCGCCTGGCGCTGATCTTCAGCACCCTGGAACAGAACGGCACCGAAGACCCGCTAGGCCAGACCTGGGACGCCTACAAGCACGACCCGCGCTCGGTAGCAGCGCGCGCCGAGGAGTACGACACGCGCAAGAGCATCCACCACCAGCAGGTGGGCATGAACTACGAGCGTTACTTCGGCGAGGCGACCCTGCAGTTCAACCTGTATGCGGGCAAGCGCAGCGTCATCCAGTACCTGTCGATCCCCAAGGGCACCCCGGCGAACAACCGCGGAGGCGGCGTGGTCGACTTCGACCGCGAATTCCACGGTGGCACTCTGCGCTGGATCCAGCCGGTCAGCGCCGCCCCCGGCAACCTGACCCTGACCTTCGGTGCCGACTACGACCGCAGCCGCGACGACCGCCGTGGCTTCCAGAATTTCAGCGGTGACACCCTGGGCGTGAAAGGCGCCCTGCGCCGGGATGAAAAGGACACCGCCACCAGCCTTGATCCGTATGTGCAGGCCCACTGGGAACTGGACCGCTGGACCGTGGATGCCGGCCTGCGCCACAGCAGCATGGAGATGGAGGTGGACGACCACTTCCTGGCCAACGGCGATGCCAGTGGTTCGAAGAAGTACCAGCGCACCACGCCGACCCTGTCGGTGATGTATGCCTTCACCCCCGCCCTGCATGGCTACATCAGCGCCGGCCAGGCCTTCGAAACCCCGACCCAGGCCGAGATGGCCTATGCTCCCGGTGCCCTGGAAGGCTTCAACTTCGGCCTGGAACCGGCCACCAGTACCCAGTACGAACTGGGTCTGAAGATGCGCCCGGATGAGCGCACGCGGATCAATGCGGCGATCTTCGAGATCCGCACCAAGGACGAGATCGTAGTCGCGGCCTCCACCGATGGCCGCACCAGCTACCGCAACGCCGGCAAGACCCTGCGCCGTGGCTTCGAGCTGAGCGTGCAGCGTGAACTGAGCCCGCAGTGGCAGGCCAACCTGGCCTATACCCTGCTCGACGCCACCTATGACGAGGCCTTCACCCAGGGCACCACGACCATCGACAAGGGCAACCAGCTGCCTGGCGTGCCGCGTAACAGCCTGTTCGGCGAGCTGGTGTGGAAGCCGCGTGATGGCATCAGCATGGGGCTTGAAGGGCAGTACCGGAGCAAGGTGTATGTCGAGGACACCAATGACCAGCATGCGGCGCCGGGTTATGCGGTGTTCAACTGGCGTACGCAGTTCCAGCAGCAGGTCGGGCCGTGGACGTTCCACCAGCTGGTGCGCCTGGACAACTTGCTGGACCGCCAGTATGTGGGGTCGGTGATTGTCGGCGATGGCAATGGCCGGTACTACGAGGCGGCGCCGGGCAGGTCCTGGTATGCCGGGGCTGGGCTGGAATACCAGTTCTGAGCCTTTGGGGCTGCTTTGCAGCCCTTCGCGGGCTTGCCCGCTCCTACAGGTACTGCACAGGTTCAGAGCTTGTGGAAATCCTGTGGGAGCGGGTTAACCCGCGAAAGGGCCGGGCCTGGCTGCACACCTCTGGGCACTCAAAGATGCCACCCGCCCCATTCCCCGCTACAATGCCGCCCTAAACCGTGACAGCCCGAACCTATAACGACATGTCCCTTCCGAAGAACCACCTGGAACTGCTCAGCCCTGCCCGTGACGTGGCCATCGCCCGCGAGGCGATCCTGCACGGCGCTGATGCCATCTACATCGGCGGCCCGAGCTTCGGCGCGCGCCACAACGCCTGCAACGAAGTCAGCGATATCGCCGAACTGGTCGAGTTCGCCCATCGCTACCATGCACGCGTGTTCACCACCATCAACACCATCCTCCACGACAACGAGCTGGAACCGGCGCGCAAGCTGATTCACCAGCTCTACGACGCCGGCGTCGACGCGCTGATCGTGCAGGACCTGGGGGTGATGGAGCTGGATATCCCGCCCATCGAGCTGCATGCCAGCACCCAGACCGACATCCGCACCCTGGAGCGGGCCAAGTTCCTCGACCAGGCCGGTTTCTCCCAGCTGGTACTGGCCCGCGAGCTGAACCTGCAGCAGATCCGCGCCATCGCCAGTGAAACCGACGCGGCCATCGAGTTCTTCATCCACGGGGCGCTGTGCGTGGCCTTCTCCGGCCAGTGCAACATCTCCCACGCCCAGACCGGGCGCAGCGCCAACCGCGGCGACTGCTCCCAGGCCTGCCGCCTGCCGTACACCCTGAAGGACGATCAGGGCCGCGTGGTGGCGTTCGAGAAGCACCTGCTGTCGATGAAGGACAACAACCAGACCGCCAACCTGGCCGACCTGGTCGATGCCGGCGTGCGCTCGTTCAAGATCGAGGGCCGCTACAAGGACATGGGTTATGTGAAGAACATCACCGCCCACTACCGCAAGGAACTCGACGCCATCCTCGAAGGCCGCCCGGAACTGGCCCGTGCCTCCAGCGGCCGTACCGAGCACTTCTTCCTGCCCGACCCTGACAAGACCTTCCACCGCGGCAGCACCGACTACTTCGTCACCGACCGCAAGGTCGACATCGGTGCCTTCGACTCGCCAACCTTCACCGGCCTGGCCGTGGGTGTGGTGGAAAAGGTCGGCAAGCGCGACATGCAGGTCGTCACCGAGGTGCCGCTGACCAACGGCGACGGCCTCAACGTGCTGGTCAAGCGTGAGGTTGTGGGCTTCCGCGCCAACATCGCCGAGCCACGTGGCGAGTTCGAGGAAGACGGCCAGAAGCGCTACCGCTACCGCGTCGAGCCCAACGAAATGCCGGAAGGCCTGCACAAGCTGCGGCCGAACCACCCGCTGTCGCGCAACCTCGACCACAACTGGCAGCAGGCCCTGCAGCGCACTTCGTCGGAGCGCCGCGTGGGCGTGGAATGGCACGCAGTGTTGCGCGAGCAGCGCCTGATGCTGACCCTCAGCAGTGAGGAAGGCGTCAGCGTGCAGGTGGCCCTGGATGGCCCGTTTGGCGCTGCCAACAAGCCGCAGCAGGCACTGGACCAGTTGCACGACCTGCTCGGCCAGCTGGGCACCACGATGTACCACGCCAACCGCATCGAACTGGATGCGCCACAGGCGTTCTTCATCCCCAACTCGCAGCTCAAGGCGCTGCGCCGTGAAGCCATCGAGGCGCTGACCGAGGCACGCGTGAAGGCGCACCCACGTGGCGGGCGCAAGGCCGAGACCACGCCGCCACCGGTGTACCCGGAGTCGCACCTGTCGTTCCTGGCCAACGTGTACAACCAGAAGGCCCGCGACTTCTACCACCGCCATGGCGTGCAGCTGATCGACGCGGCGTACGAAGCCCATGAGGAACACGGCGAGGTGCCGGTGATGATCACCAAGCACTGCCTGCGTTTCTCGTTCAACCTGTGCCCCAAGCAGGCCAAGGGCGTGACCGGCGTGCGCACCAAGGTGGCACCGATGCAGCTGATCCAGGGCGATGAAGTGCTGACCCTGAAGTTCGACTGCAAGCCGTGCGAAATGCATGTGATCGGCAAGATGAAGAACCACATCATCGACCTGCCGACACCGGGTAGCGCGGTGGCTCAGGTGGTGGGGCACATCAGCCCGGAAGACCTGCTCAAGACCATTCCGCGCGGGCCGCACTGAGTTGTAGCCTGTAAGGGCCTCTTCGCGGCTAAAGCCACTCCCACAGTGATTGCGCCAGTTTCAGATACGGCGCGGTCCATGTAGGAGCGGCTTTAGCCGCGAAAGGGACGACAAAGACACAAAAATGTCTCAGATGAGACACCAAGGCTTGATCCCCCTCCTGTTTCCTGCACAATGCCAAGCATGCCACCCATGCGAGGCCCTTCGATGCAACCCACGCCCCACGACGAACGCCTGCTCAAGGCCCTGGCCCACGCCATCGTGGTCCACCCCCGCGCAACCCTCAAGGAACTGGCCGAGACCGCTGGCGTCAGCAAGGCCACCCTGCACCGTTTCTGCGGCACCCGCGACAACCTGGTGGCCATGCTCGAGAACCACGGCGAACAGGTGCTCAACCAGGTCATCAGCAATGCCGCACTGACCACCGCCGAGCCGCTGGACGCCGTGCGTCACCTGATCGCCGAGCACCTCAAACACCGTGAAATGCTGGTGTTTCTGATGTTCCAGTATCGGCCCGATACTTTGCTGGGTGACAGTGAAGACCGCCGTTGGCTGGCCTATACCCAGGCAATGGATGGTTTCTTCCTGCGGGCACAGCAGCTGGGCGTGCTGCGTATCGACATCAGTGCGGCGGTGTTTACCGAGATGTTCATCACCCAGATCTACGGCATGGTCGATGCCGAACGGCGTGGGCGAGCGGCCAGTGCCAATTCGGCGGTGGCGCTGGAGCAGTTGTTCCTGCATGGTGCCCTAGCCCCGACTTGAAACCGGTGCTTGCCCCGCGAAAGGGCAAGCAGCCCTGACACAAAAAAGGCCCCTGGGCACGAGTCTCAAGGGCCGGAGCGGTTGGATCCTCCAACCAAAGGAGCCTGTGCTCAGCCGCGTGCCGGCCAGCCGCCGCCCAGGGCGCGGAACAGGTCGACCAACGCCAGCTGGCGCTGGGTACTTGCCTCGATGTAAGCCGCCTCATTCACAAAATCGCTGCGCTGCGCATCCAGGTAGCGCAGGTGGCTGTCGATCCCGCCTTCATAGCGTGCCTTGGCCAAGGCCAAGGTCGCCCGGCTGGTATCGGCCAGCGCCCGCCGCGCTACTTCCTCACGCCGCAACGTATCGGTTGCCGCCAAGGCATCGGCAACCTCGCGGAACGCCGACTGGATCGCGCCCTCATACGCCGCCACCGCCGAATCCTTGCGCGCCTCGGCCAGGCTCAGCCCGGCCTGGTTGCGCCCGGCATCGAACAGCGGCAACGACAGCTGCGGCATGAAGCTCCAGCTGCGCGAACCGCCATCGAACAGGCCGGACATCTGCGCGCTCGATGTGCCAAAACTGCCGGTCAGGCTGATGCGCGGGAAGAACGCGGCCCGTGCTGCACCGATGTCGGCATTGCGCGCCCGTAGCTGATGCTCGGCGGCGAGGATATCCGGACGTCGCTCCAGGAGCGCCGACGGCGCGCCGGGCGAGATGTCCTGCAGCACGCTCGGCGCAGCCTGGCGTTCGACCGGGATGGCCTTGCCCGCATCCGCGCTGCCGACCAGCAACACCAGGGCGTTGTATGCCTGGCGTTGCTGCCTCAGGTTGCTTTCCAGTTCGGCGCGGGCCTGCTCGACCAGGCCCAGCGCTTCCTGGTGGTCTAGCGCGGTGGCGGCGCCTGCCGCTCGGCGCTGGCCGATCAACGCCAGCGAGTCTTCGCGGCTGGCCAAGGTCTGACGGGTCAGCGCCAGACGCCGCTCGGCACCGTCCAGGCTCAGGTAAGCCTGACTGACCTCGGCGATCAGGGCGATACGTGCAGCGCGACCAGCCGCCTCGGTGGCCAAGTATTGCTCCAGCGCGGCATCGCTGAGGCTCTTCACCCGGCCGAACAGATCGACTTCGTATTCCGGCAGCGACACGCCCACTTGATACGTGCTTGTCACGCCCTCCTGCCCATCAGTGGACAGGCTGCCCGGCACATGCTGCCGATTGCCCGACGCGCTGGCATTCAGGCCTGGCACGCGATCGGCCCGCTGGATCCGGTATTGCGCCCGGGCCTGCTCGATATCGAGCAAGGTCTGGCGCAATGAGCGGTTGTTGTCCAGCGCTGTGCCCACCAGCTGGCGCAACGCCGGGTCGACGATGAACGCCTGCCAGTCCAGCTGGTCCACCTGCTGGCCCGCGTGCCCTGCCCCGTCTTGCCACTGCTTGGCCACTGGCGCCTCGGGGCGCTCATAGGTCGGTGCCAGGGAGCAGCCGCTGGCCAGCACGGCCAGGGCAAACGGCACCACGAGATTACGCATGACCATCAGTCACCTCGGCAGCTTGAGCGTGCGGCGCCGGCTTGCGCTTGAGCAGCGACAGCACCCAGACAAAACAGATCGGCACGAACACCACCCCCAGCAAAGTGGCGCTGAGCATGCCGCCGATCACCCCGGTGCCGATGGCCCGCTGGCTGGCGGCGCCGGCGCCACTGGCAATGGCCAGGGGCACCACGCCGAGGATGAACGCCATGGACGTCATCACGATCGGCCGGAAGCGCAGGCGCGCAGCCTCGATGGCGGCGTCGCGCAGGCTATAGCCCTTCTCCCAGAGTTCCTTGGCGAACTCGACGATGAGGATCGCATTCTTCGCTGCCAGGCCAATGATGGTGATCAGGCCGACCTTGAAGTACACATCGTTGGGCAGGCCGGTGACCATCACCGCCAGCACCGCGCCCAAGGCACCAATGGGTACGATCAGCATCACCGTCAGCGGGATCGCCCAGCTTTCGTACAGCGCCACCAGCAGCAGGAACACCACCAGGATGGCCAGGGCGAACAGGCTGGTGGCCTGGCCGCTGGAGACCTTTTCCTGGTACGACAGGCCGGTCCAGGCATAGCCGATACCCGGTGGCAGCTCGCTGACCAGGCGCTCCATCTCGGCCATGGCCTGGCCGGTGCTATGGCCCGGCGCGGCGTCGCCGGCGATGCGGATCGACGGGTAGCCGTTGTAGCGCACGATCTGCACCGGCCCTTCTTCCCAGCGGGTGGTGACGAAACTGCTGAACGGTACCTGCTGGCCCTCGGCGTTCGGTGCGTACAAGCGCAGCACGCTTTCCGAGGTCATCCGCTCGCCCTGATCGGCCTGCACCACCACGCGCTGCTGGCGGCCGGCGTTGGTGAAGTCGTTGATCACCGCCGAACCGAAGGCGGTGGCCAGGGTGTTGTTGATGGTCTCGAAGCTCACACCCAGGGCGCGGGCCTTCTCGCGATCGATGGCGACCCGCAGTTGCGGCGCCTCGGCCAGGCCTTCCATCATCGCGTAGAGGATCACCGGGTTGCCGTTGGCCTGGCCCAGCAACTGGTCGCGCGCCGCCAGCAGCGCTTCGCGGCCCAGGCCGCCACGGTCGAGCAGGCGCAAGGCAAAGCCGCCGGAGTTGCCCAGGCCATCGATGGGCGGCGGGTTGACCGCCATGATCGCGCCATCGCCATAGCCCGCGAACTGGGCGTTGATGGCGACGGTTTCGGCGTCCACTGACTGCTCCTTGCTGCGCACCGACCAGTCCTTGTAGGTGGGGAACGCCAGTGCGGCGTTCTCACCCATGCCCGAGAAGCTGAAGCCGCTGACCATGAACGCCGAGGCCAGCGCCTCACGCGACATCAGGAACTGCTCCAGCGCCTGGGCGGTGGCATCCGTGCGCACGCGGCTGGCACCGGGTGGCAACTGCACATCGACGATGGCATAGCCCTGGTCTTCCACCGGTACGAACGATTCCGGCAGGCGCAGGTAGAAGTAGCCGAGCATCGCCAGGATGCCGGCGTACACCAGCATGTAACGCCCGGCGCGCTTTACCAGGGCGCTGTTCATGCCCGAGTAGCGCTCGGTCAGGCGGGCGAAGCCGCGGTTGAAGGCGCCGAAGAAGCCGCGTTTCTCGTGGTGCCCAGGGGCCACCGGCTTGAGCAGCGTAGCGCACAGGGCCGGGGTGAAGGTCAGCGCCAGGAAGCCGGAGAACAGGATCGACACGGCCAGCGACAGCGAGAACTGCTGGTAGATCACCCCCACCGAGCCTGCCATGAACGCCAGCGGCAGGAACACCGCCGAGAGCACCAGGGTAATGCCGATGATCGCCCCCGACACCTGGCCCATGGCCTTGATCGTCGCCTGACCCGGCGACAGCCCCTCCTCGGCCATGATCCGCTCGACGTTCTCCACCACCACGATGGCGTCATCGACCAGGATGCCGATGGCCAGCACCATCCCGAACATGGTCATCATGTTCACCGAGAAGCCGAGAAACTTCATCACCATCAGCGTGCCAAGCAAGCACACCGGCACCACGATCGACGGGATCAGGGTGTAGCGGATGTTCTGCAGGAACAGGAACATCACCAGGAACACCAGGACCATGGCTTCGATCAAGGTATGGATGACCTTTTCGATAGCCACGTCGACAAAGCGCGACGTGTCGTAAGGCACCGAATATTCGACCCCCTCTGGGAAGAATTCGCTCAGCTCGGCCAGCCGTTCCTTGACCAGCTCGGCGGTTTTCAGCGCGTTGGCACCGGGCGCCAACTGCACCGCGCCGGCCACCGCCGGCTTGCCGTCCAGGCGCGAGGAGAAGTTGTAGCTCTCCAGGCCAATTTCCAGGCGCGCAACATCAGCCAGGCGCACCAGCGAGCCATCCGGGTTGGCGCGCAGCACCACGTGGCCAAAGGCCTCTGGGTCGTCCAGGGTGCCCTGCACCGCCAAGGTGGCGGTCAGTTCCTGCTCGCTGCTGCCCGGCGCACTGCCAAAGCTGCCGGCCGGCACCTGCACGTTCTGCCCGCGGATGGCGTTGCTCACGTCATCGATCGACAGGCCATAGCCGACCAGCTTCTGTGGGTCGACCCACACCCGCATGGCCGCTTCCGAAGAGAAGAACTGCAACTTGCCGACACCGGGCACCCGGCGCAGCTCGTTGTTGATGTTGCGTGCGGCATAGTCGCCCAGCGCCGTAGTATCCGCCTTGCCGGCGCCATCCTTGTAGTTCAGGGCGTAGATCAGCAAGAAGCCCGCGCTGGTCTGCTCGACCTGGATGCCTTGGGTGGTCACCGCCTGGGGCATGCGTGCCTCGGCCTTTTTCAGGCGGTTCTGCACGTCCACCTGGGCCAGTTCCGGGTCGGTGCCCGGCTCGAAGGTGACCACCACCTCGGCCATGCCGTTGGAGTTGTTGGTGGACTCGAAATACAGCAGGCTCTTGGCGCCGTTGAGCGACTCCTCGATGATGCTGGTCACCGACTCCACCAGCACCTTGGCCGAAGCACCCGGGTAGGTGGCGGTGATGGTGATCTGCGGTGGTGCCACGTTGGGGTACTGGGCGACCGGCAACAGCGGCATCACCAATAACCCGCCCAGGGAAATGAACAGCGCCATGACCCAGGCAAAGTTCGGCCGCTTGATGAAGAACTTGGACATCTCGCTACCCTCGCCTTACCGCACCGCGGCCTGTTGTGCCGGGGACGGCGCCACCGGCATGCCGGCAGCCAGGCCCGCCGGGCTGCCGACGATCACCTGGTCACCCGGGTGCAGGCCTTCGGTGACCTGCCAGCGGGCGCCCTGCATGGCACCGGTACGCACGCTGCGGGCCTCGGCGATGCCGCTCTTGCCGACCAGCATCACCCGTGCCTCGCCGTCGCTGCCGCGCTGAATGGCGCGTTGCGGAACGAGGATCGCCTGGTTGTCGGTGCCCTGGGGCGTCAGCACGCGCACATACATGCCCGGCAGCAGGATGCCGTCAGCGTTGTCGAAGCGCCCGCGCAGGGTCACCTGGCCGGTACCGCGATCAACCGCAACGTCGGTGAACATCAGCGTACCCTGGCGTTGGTAATCGGTGCCTTCCACGCGAGCGGTCAGGGCCGGGTTTTCACCTGCCGCCAGCGCGCCGTCCTTGATCGCCTGGCGCAGGCGCAGGGCATCGGCAGCGGACTGGGTGAAATCGACGTAGATCGGGTCGAGTTGCTGGATACGCGCCATCAGCGTGGCGTCGCCCTGCCCGACCAAAGCGCCTTCGGTGATCAGCGCACGGCCGATGCGGCCGGAGATAGGTGCCTTGACCGTGGCGTATCCGAGGTTCAACTGTGCCGTCTCGACATCGGCCTGGGCCGAACGCACGGCCGCCTGGCCGCTGCGCAGGTCGGCACTGGCGCTGTCGAAGTCTTGCTGGCTGACCGCTTCGATTTTCACCAGCGGCTGGTAGCGGCGCACTCGGGCCTGGGCCTCGAGCATCACCGACTGGGCCCGCGCAAGTTCAGCTTCGGCACGCGACAGCGCGGCCTTGAATGGCGCCGGATCAATCTGGAACAGCACGTCACCGGCATTGACGTCGGCGCCCTCTTCGAAGCGTTTGTGCAGGACGATGCCGGCCACCCGGGCGCGGACTTCCGCCACACGCATGGGCTCGACCCGGCCAGGCAGGGTCGAGGCCAGAGCCAGGGGTTCGGCGGCGACCGTGACGGTCTGGACGGGAACGGTGGTGTTGGCGGCGGACGGTGGCGCGTCCTGCTCGCCGCAGCCGGCTAAAGCGACGGCAGCGGCCAGGCAGCTGGCCATTCCTAATGCACGCAAGTGGCTCATGATTCACCCGAGCTATAGATAAAAACGGCCCGAATGATATTTCCGAGGGACTAATGAGTAAATTTTGTCTCATTTGAAACTTTGTGAATATTGGTGAAGTCCGGGGCTGCTGCGCAGCCCTTTCGCGACACAAGGCCGCTCCTACAGGGGATTGCATTCTCTTGTAGGAGCGGCCTTGTGTCGCGAAAGGGCCGCAAAGCGGCCCCAGCAATCTCAACCCTTACAACAATCCCAACCCACGCGCAGTGCGATCCACCGCAATCCGTGTCTTCTCAACCAACTCATCCAGCTCGCTGTGGTTGGCCACCAAAGCCGGCGCCATGATCATCCGCCCCAAGGTCGAACGAATGATCACCCCTTCGTCGAAGCCATAAGTACGGCACTGCCAGGCCAGGTCATTCTCATTGGCATAGCGCTTGCGGCTGCCCTTGTCCTCGGCAAACTGCAGCGCCGCCACCAGGCCAGCGCCTTGCACCTGGCCAATCAGCGGGTGGTTGGCAAACACCTCGCGCAGGATGCGCTGCAGGTACGGGCCAGTGTCTTCCTTCACCTGGCGCACAATGCCTTCATCGCGCAGCGCCTTGAGGTTGGCAATGGCCACTGCCGCCGCCACCGGGTGCCCGGAATAGGTCAGGCCGTGGGCAAACACCCCGCCCCGCTCGACCAGTGCCTCGGCAATGCGCTTGCTCAGCACCAGGCCACCCATCGGCACGTAACCCGAGGTCAGACCCTTGGCAATCGACAGCGTGTCCGGCTCGAAGCCGAAGTATTCGTGGGCGAACCACTCGCCGGTGCGGCCAAAGCCACCGATCACTTCATCGGCGCACAGCAGCACGTCGTACTGGCGGCAGATGCGCTGGATTTCCGGCCAGTAGCTTTCCGGCGGGAAGATCATCCCGCCCGCACCCTGGAACGGCTCGGCGACGAAGCCGGCGACGTTCTCGGCACCCAGTTCGAGAATCTTCTCTTCCAGTTGCAGGGCGCAGCGGCGGCCGAACTCGGCCGGCGTCAGGTCACCACCAGCGGCGTACCAGTACGGCTCGTCGATGTGCGCCACGTCCGGGATCATGCCGCCCATTTCGTGCATGAACTTCATGCCGCCCAGCGCGGTGGCCGCCAGGGTCGAGCCGTGGTATCCGTTCCAGCGGCCGATCATGATCTTCTTGTTCGGCTGGCCGACCACTTGCCAGTAGCGGCGCACAGTGCGGATCAGCACCTCGTTGGCCTCGGATCCGGAGTTGGTGTAGATGGCGTGGCTGTAGTGGCACGGCAGCAGGCTGAACAGCAGCTCGGACAGCTCGATCACCGCCGGGTGGGTGGTGTGGAAGAACATGTTGTAGTAGGCCAGCTGGTCCATCTGCGCGGCGGCGGCGGCAGTCAGGTCCTTGCGGCCGTAGCCGAGCTGGGTGCACCACAGGCCCGACATGCCGTCCAGGTAGCGCTTGCCGTCGCTGTCCCACAGGTGCAGGCGCTCGCCACCGACCATCACCCGTGGGCCTTCGGCGTTCAGCGCCTTCTGGTCGAGGAAGGCGTGGATGTGGTGGGCGGCATCGCCGGCCTGGTAGTCACGGGTGTCGCGCTGGGCTTGCAGCTTGGCTTGGAACGGTGCGTTCATTGTTGTTCTCCAGGGTAAAACGCGGCGTGCAGTTGGCCCTGCCAGACCGCTGACAGTAGAAATCGGGTGGGGTGAAACGGCGCGATCAGCGCCTTCGCAGGTAGCTTTCCAGCGGGTCCTTGCTCAGGCCCTCCTGGGCCTGGGCCAGCGAGTCGATGAACAGCGAAAACAGCTCGGACTGCTTGGCGATGTCGAGCTTGGTGTAGAGGTTCTTGCGATGGGTCTTGACCGTGTCCTCGCTGATGCCCAGGCGCTCGGCCAGGGAACGGGTCGAGTGGCCGCGCAGCAGGTACTGGGCGATGCGGCACTCGCGCTCGGTGAGCAAGGAGGAGCCGAAGTTGTTCAGCGCGGCGTTGATCTGCCGGCCCAGGGCACTCTCGAAACGTCCACCCAGGGCATCGACATCCAGGTGGCTCCATTGCCGCCGCACCGTGGCCACCACCCACGGCGCCACGCACTTGAGGTCATTGACCTGCTGGCGGTCCAGGCGGCGGGTGCTGGCCAGGGCCACGGCGATGGTCAGGTGCTCGTCGAGCGGCACGATGAAGTTGAGTTCGTCTTCCAGGTGGGCGTGCTGATAGAACGCCAGGTAGTACTCGCTGCGCTTGAAGTGATCGGGAGCGACGTCGCTGAGGCGATAGCAACCCGGGGCGATGCCGTCCATGCAGGCGCGGTAGAACGGGCACAGCAGGTAGTAGCCTTCGAGGTACTTCTGGATGTTGCCCTCCGGCAGCCACGGGCCTTCCTCGTCCTTTTCGAACAGCGCCGACGGCAACCCCTTGCGCGGGTAGAGGAACACGGTGATGGCCTGGCACGGAGCAATCAGCTTGAGCGCGGCAAACAGCGCCTCGACAAAGCCCGGCGAGCCCTGGGCATCGACGACACGGGCCATCTGCGCGTACCAGTCGGGCGATTTCAGCCGGTCTTTGCTCATTGTCTTGATCCCGTGCCAGGGTTGTTGTGGCAGGGATTCTTGCATGGGGCCTGGTTACAGACCATCACCCTTCGGGGTGAGCCCCGGCCCGGTTCAGGGTGAGCCAGGTCCCAGGAATGGGCTCAGCTGATGGCCTCGAGAAACACCCAGGACGCCACCGCAGTCAGGCCCACCACAGCAGCCACAACGAAGATCATGTAGCGGTAGTCGTTCTGAGTCATCACAGCGTCTCCCCAAAAAATCCCCGGTTTTCAGGGAGAGAGCAATTCCCATTCCACATCGTGCGGCTGGCCTATCTCATGCTTGGCTGCTTGTGAGCTTCCAATCGCTGAACGTCCCTGGCGAACCATATTCCTACCGCAATCACCATCAGGCAGATGAACACAACGTCCCATGCCCTGTGCTCGATGGCGGCGACGATCGCGAAAAACTGCAGGGCGCCTGCCCACCATAGAAACGGTCTGATTTTCGAGTAGCGCATAACCCACCTCACTGCCCCCGACTATTGAAAGTCTAGTTGCATCTCGAGGGGGGAGATGTGTCCTTTCCGGCCCTGAGGCGTCCCATGGGGACTGAACCGGAATGGATTAGAGTGATGCGAAAGGAATTGGCAATACTGGTAGTGGTATGTGTGCTCTTCACAGGCTGCGCGAACATGTCGCCGGGAAGTAGTCGGGACACCCAGGCGCAGGGCATCCCTTGCGATGGCGACCCACCCAATCAGCCTGGCTGCTTCTCCCGCGAGCAGCGGACTGGCTGGTGGAACGAACGAAATTACTGAGTGAGTTCGCGCGGCCGGGCTTGAGCAACTTGGCGGTCACGATGCGGGCACTGAAACAGATGCGCTATTATTCGGCCATCACCAATGGAGCAGCATGATGAAAAAGCTATGGATGGGAGTGGCGCTCGCCATGGCCCTCGGTGGGTGCGGGACCGTGCGCACAGTGTCCGACGAGTCGAAAGCCGTGGACGACCTGGCGAAATGGCAGACCAACTGCCATACGATTAGCCGAGCGTATAGCGGCGTCGCTTATCAGTTTTGCAACTTGAACGGTCCGCAAAGAAGCGGGTCGCATTGGGCGCCGTTCCCTATTCTGATGGACATGGCAGCGTCGGGCATTGCCGATACGGTCATCCTGCCCTACACCGGCTACCAGCAGTACAAGCGAGGCAATGTGGCTATTCGTAGGCTCGAGTACTGACGCCACATTTAAGGCTGCGGGTGTTTCAGGCTGCCGGGGCTGGCCAGCCGGTAAAAAGGTGACCTCTGCCCCGCCGACAATCACCCCATACTTACCCCCACTTGGACTATCCTTGCCATCTCCAGTCACTCAAATGAAGGATGCGCAGATGCCCGACGATGAGAAGCTGAGTTTTGCCGAGGCTATGGAACACTGGGTGAGAACAGTTGATTCGCTGCGGGCTCGAGAGCGCGCAGGGACTATCGCCCGACTGGAAGAGATTGAGAAGGATCGGCTCATGCAAGTCTTCCTCAGTAGTGCGTTAGGCTTGCACCACAGCATGAAATCCGAAAAGTCATAAGTGATAGCGGTATGCGCCCCCCTCAAAGCAGCAGTTCTGCAGTCTGTCCGAACGAGTATCGGTAGCCCCTGCAGAATGCTTCCCACTCTTCAGCCGACCATCCTGACCTTCGTTTGACTTGTCTCAAGTCATGGCGGCCGGCCTGCTTCGCGGTGAGGCGCTTCCTGGCTTTCTCCAGGTCAAGCAGTGCGACTTTCACGCACGCTTCGCTGAAGTCAACAAAGACATGTTTCAGGTACAAGCAACCGTGCTGCCAGCGGCCAAGGTTCAATCTGGCAAGTTCTCGCCCATACGCTTCTAAAATCTCGTGGTGGCGCCTGGATGCAAGTGATTTGTCGAGGCTGCGGGCGTAATAGTCTTCCAGCGACAAATAGCCGTCCAGAGCTGCCGTCACCATCACTGCATGCCAATCTCCGTCGCGTTTACGGACTTCGGCGTGGAGAAGCGATGGCGTGGCCACGCCTAATGACGCTGCCGCACGCAAAGCCTTCGCTTCGCGGGCAACAGTCGGATACCCAAACGGGTGTAAAAGGCTTCGATAGACATGCCCGACTTGCTGCTTTTTGTAGAAGGTCCGGCCCTCTAGCTCAACCCGGAGAACTCCACTTTCCCCACCCCTGCGGATATTGGGGGGCTCTACCCAGCTCCCGGGGGCATTCAGGATGTCCATTACAGATGGGTGGGAGGTTCTCAGGCTTGTAGAATTATTATTTGTCATTGAGCACTCACTCATTTGCCAGCCTTGGCGCGGCGAGAAGCGAAATATAACAGTCACCTCGCAGAAAAATCGACAACGTGGCTAGACTCATGCCCGCTCGCGGCTTTGCTTAAGCCATGTTCAAGACTTGAACAGCTGACCAGACACTCTGTACGCAAAGCCAGTAACCAAACAGAGTGGTACCGTAGTAGCCTCGAGGTGGGGCCTAACAGGAAGCGCTTTATGACCATTCGCAGCTTGGTGAAAAACCTGCCTCCAGATCCTGACAAGGAAGGTTGGGTGCTTGGGTGGGGCGTTCTTCGGGATAGATATCCATGGCATTTTGTCGACGTCTATGCCGACCAGAAAACAGCCAAGGCGGAAGCGCAACGCCGCGGCGATGGCTACGTCGTGGAGTACGGCTCTCACCGTCTTGGCTCGAAAGAATTTGTGTGCGGCATCACGCTGCCTGAGGGCTGAGCAGTCAGCGTGAATGAAGTGCCACTACTGCGCAGCGACATAGCGGCCAAGGGATTAGCTGCGCGCTCTCTTGATGATCCCGGCGGCCATGAGCGCGGCGCCTGGTACCCATAGACCAGCGTTCGAAGTGGCCAACCCGACAACAAGCAGCGCGATACCGACAGCAAGCATAAGCGTTCTCCCTAACAAGAAATATCCATTTCATAACCTGCCGATTTAAGCGCAATCCGGTCGCAGGAGCGGCCAAGGAGTCGCCGTGCCGAACGCATGCCTCCGCCGGATTCAATGTTTGCCCATTGCGGACACTGCGGCCCGCCTCAGCTCATTGAACCTCAGCGCACCATGATTTCGTCGGCTTCGCGGAACCAGCAAGCCTATCAGGCCGGCGATGAAAAGCCAGAGAAAAACCTCGGAAAAAATGTAAATCATGTAGCCAAGCAACATGACAGGCATATCGACGGGAATCATGGACGTCCTTGTGAACCCTCACGTGAACGCCGCAGAATATGCCCGTTGGCAGTGATGCCCCAAGCCCGGACATAGAAGGATATTTCACGCAATGACGCCCGACGAGGCTTTAAGATTTACCCGCACGGTGGCTGGCCTTTCGATCACAACAGTGATCCTTGGCCCGATCCTCGCGCTCTACGTGCTTCAATCGCCAACCACTTCCCCCGTCAAGATCTCGGGCATCCTTGCATTCGCCGTGCTGGGGTTCACCAATTTGATTTCAATGATATTAAACGCGGTTTACTGGTTTATCCGGCGGGAGCCAAAATGGCTCTCGGTAATGCTCTTGGTTCAAGCCGGTGTGGCAGTTGCCACGTTAATTCCATTCTTATAACCCGTTCATTTCTTCGGCTGAGCAGTCTCAACAAGGACCGAGCCCGCAGCGCCACACTGCCAAGGAAGCAATCTGCATGAAACCGGCAAATTTCTGAAAGCACGCACATTGCCCGCATCGAGAGGACTTTACGCTTTCAATCAGACAACGAGCGCATGGAGCCTTTGACACAGCCATTCAAACACTGAGGTCGACATCGCCAGTGGCAAGATTCGCTATTCCCTGACACTCCCGGGGCAGGACTTCTGGGCACCGCAGTGTGCTCGCCTGACGGTCGACCGCTGGCAATGGGCACCGGCGGCCTGCAAAGCGGGCGTTCGCTGACACTGAAAACCGACGACGCCAAATGCAGTGGCATTGAGCAACTGCAATGGAGCCTGTCAGGTAAACACCTTTGGGGGCGATGCTGGAACGGGCTGATTGCCTGGGATGTGCCTGGAAGTTGGTGAGCCTTGGTTTTCCCTGAGAGTCGTCGCCTTCGCGCAGTTGTCAGGAGCGATGCCACAGGCAGGCCCCCGCCAAGGCAAAGCAGCCGGCCACCAGGAACGTCCACAGGTTCAGCCAGCCAAAAAACACAAACGTATCTGATACGCCCGATGCGTCGCTGCCGCTTATCCCTGCGGCACTGATGCCGATGATGAGCAGTCCTACCAACGGTGCAGTGATCAGGTAGAGCACGCCAAGAAAGAGAAGTCGCCGCCGCGTCAAAAAGGTCCGAATGTCCTCGGATCGGCGCTTCATGCCAACGATCTTGCACGGCAATGTAGCAAGTGACCCGATCGCGTATAGCCACATGCCAAGAACAACGATTGCTGTAAAGGACATGGTGCTTGTATCTCCTGAGACTACCGTGTGGGGCTGGCTGCTATCGACCCATATGTGTGGGCGGCGGCCCGCAGTCATGCCAAATGCAGGGCGTACCAGGCACTGGCCGACTGCTTCAACCACGCCGCTGCCGCCATGCTCTCCTTCAAGGTCGGAGCCGCCGCGTAACGCTGTGAGGGAGAACGTATCTGTGCCCCCTCGGCAGCGCTCCTGCTTGATTGACGATTAAAGACCTGTGTGCCGAAGTAGCTCGGTGATCAGTTCGATAATCGCTGTAACCAGTGGCAGCCAGTAAATCACTCTTTCCATCTAAATCTCCTCTTGGGCGAAAACCCTCAAGGAGATGCGTAACGCCGTATGATAAAACTCGTGACACGCGTCTTGTCATCGAACACTCGAAACCCAATCCGGCGCTGACCGCCACTCAAACGACGGCCTGAGTCATTGCGAGCGATTTCGTTGCTCACTTCGTTTGCGGATATACGAACGTATCATCCGGCGTTGAAACCAGCCGATAACAATGACCTGCAGTGCAACGCAGAGCACCACGAATGCGGTCCTGGCATATTGGCTTAATGGAAGCTCAAAAGCCAAAACACCCCACACAAGCATCAAGCTCCCTTGGAAGAACAGGCCCGTCATTGCAGACAGAAAGGAGTTGGCCAAAAACCATCTATCTGGCATGAACTCCAACGGCCCCATGGCAAAGAGAGCGATGCCGAAAGGCATACTAAACACTGTGAGAAGCATACCCAGGTCACCGTACCGCAACAGGATGCACCAAGTCACGAACCCTAACAAAGATCCGGTGCGCCAGCGATTCGTCGTCAGCGGTGAAAGAAGAGCCTTCAATCTGTTACGTCGCACCATTACCACTCAGCAACTGAATTGGTTTTTCCCATAATCGACGCCCGCGTTCTAAGGCCGGTGACTCTACCTCGTCCGTGTCGTGGTCTTCCACTGTCCTGCGTCAACGCCCAACTGTACCCCCTCTCCCCTTCTATTCCGAGGTGGCGATTGGGCCAGCAGCGCGGGCGCCTGCATCGGCGACCCGGCGCGCTCGATCGATTCCCCAGGCTAGCGCCCGGTACATCGACTCGCTGGGTCTGGAGCCGAATGCCTCCTCATGCAATGCCATACCAGATCGCGCGTAAACGCCCAAGAAAAGCTGCGTTGCGCCAATGCGAGAAAGTCGGACCTGGACATCTATGTGGATGCCGTCATGCAGCGTCTCTTCATGACTCCGATGGTGCAGCGTAGGGTCTGCCCAAGCCCAGTACACGTTGCCTCGCATGCGCATGCAGCTCTCCTCCAGCGGATGATGAACAGTCCAACTAGACCGGGCAGGCCCCTCATTTGTGATTAGGCCTATCCAACTAGCTTGACCATCTGTCGCGGACAAAAGCTCCATTTTTCTTTGAGCTGGAAAACTCCAGATTGGTCCGAAATGGGTCCGCAGCTGCGAAGAAGCCACGTAAGTTATTGATAGGTTGGCTCCTTGATCTCCACCGCTACTATCACCATGCGGTTTTTTAAGGGTGTTTGGCGGTGCTAAAGGGTTGATTTCAATGGGCGAAACACCCCTCTTCACCCCCTCATCCTCCCATCACAGGTATCAAAATTAGTATCACTTGGCAGGCGCCGTTAATTGACCGCTCTCGACCCATCTCGGTCTTTCGCGAACACGAATAGGATTACCAGGACGCTCAACAGGGGTGCGCTGCAGCGTCATACCTGTCTCCGGAGAGTCCTGCCAGTGAACTGGCCCGGACGGAAGTGGGCAGACCAAAATGACGGCCATCCGCACCACCGCTTCAGTCGTCGCCCCACCGCTGGTCGCAAATAGCGAACGGCTGGTTAAGCTGACCGCTCTCCTATTCTGAGCGCCGCAGAAACGCATCCAAGCCATCGAAGCTTAGTGCCCTAGCCCGTCGCTCGCTGCCCCGCCCGCCTCTCTTGCGAGCCTTGCTAAATACTGGAGAGATATCGTGCGGTTAAAAAATCGTCTGATCACGCCGGGCACTCCCGCCGGCATCACCCGAGCAGCCTTAAACCAAGAGTCGAGATGCTCTACTGCCTATGGCCTCTGGCCAGGAGCGCACTATGAACTTCGAAGAACGCGATAAGTACGGTATGTACAAGGGACGGACCGATTTCACTGCCGAGGGAGACCGCGGCCCGGGGCCGCGGCTGATGGGTGCGGATACCCTCATCGGCAACGACGTGTATAACACGCAAAACGAAGACCTGGGTGACATCAAGGAAATCATGTTGGACACCGCCAGCGGCAAGGTTGCGTACGCTGTACTGTCGTTCGGTGGCTTCTTGGGGATGGGTGAAAAGCTTTTCGCCGTGCCGTGGGGTGCTTTGCGCCTGGATACAGTGAACAAGCGCTTCGTCCTTGATGCCGACAAGGACCGCCTGAAGAACGCCCCAGGCTTCGATAAGGACAACTGGCCAAACATGAGCGACCCGATTTGGGGCAAAGGTATCCACGACTACTACGGCACCACGTGGGAAAACGATCCCCGGCTGTGATGGGCCAACCTGCTTGGCCGGGTTTCCGGCCAAGCCTATCCTGACCAACAGGACTATCCATATTGGGTCGAAAGCGACCGGTCCATGCCTTGGGTTAGCGTGGGGTTCGGATGTGTTCGCCGTGAAATTTTCAGCGCCTGTCAGATCGAGCGCCGCCCGCGCGGCGCATCGCGAGCTGTGCTCGCTCCTACGTTTGTTTCGGGCCAATTATTCCTGTGGGATTGCGCGCGAATGTCTTGGTGCATGGCTCGATATCGCACCGTACCAACAAGGTCGTCGCGCGCGCTTGTCACAGACTTTACTGGCCCGAAAAACGTAGGAGCGCGCACAGCTCGCGATGCGCCGCGCAGGCGACGCTCGATCTCATCCATCCATCTATCCCTACCGCATGCTCGTCCTATTGCCGTTGTTAGCAGAAGGCAGCCAACTCCTCATGCTCGATTAGCGCCCACAGCCTCGCCGCTTCGGCGAACTCCAGCATCTCGGCCAGCTGGTATGCGTCGACGTCGCGGCGCCTGTGCGCGGAAATCGCAAGTCCGGCCAGCACTGCAGCTCTGCCATCAGGATCCGCCAGCAAGGCCGGCTGGTCATTAAGCTCCGCCAACCACGGCGCTGGAAGGCTCAACATTTCACTGTCCACAGCTGATCGATCCGGGTCGTATAGGAGTGGCTCATCATTTCCCGCCTCATTCCCCAGTCCGGCGTCGCAGGTACGCTGGCTGCCCGCATTGTCCCCCTCCCCCAGCGCTCGTTGATGACGTCCATCACCTGCATCAGCCGATCACAGGTCGCTGACTGCTTCAGCGCAAATAAATCCTCTGAAAACTCGCTTCGCTGTCGCAGATCCATCAGCAAGACCTCAGCTTTGCTGTACCTGAAGCCGGGCCGGAAAATGCGCTCGACAGCATCGGTTGCAAGCCGAGTCATCAGCAACGTGTCACACGTAGGATATGGGAGCTCAACGAGGGCGCCCTGAGCGTGGTGGGCCTCATCAGGATTGAACATCCCCGTGCGGATACTCACCCGCATGCGCTTGCAGACTGAGCCCTGGGCCCGAAGCTTTTCCGCCGCACGCCCCACGTAAGTGGCAACCGCCTGCTTGATGGGCGCCAAATCGGTCAGGCGTTTGCCGAACATCCGGCTGCAGCAGATCTCCTGCTTCGGCGGCTCGGCTTCGTCCAGCTCAAGGCACGGCGTACCAGCCAACTCCCGAGCAGTCTTCTCCACCACCACACTGAATTTCTGTCGTAGGGTCCAAGCATCGGCCTTGGCCAGATCCATCGCCGTGTGGATGCCCATCGCCTCGAGGTGCGCAGTCATCCGCCGGCCTACACCCCAGACCTCCTTCACCTCGGTATTGCGCAGAACCCAGTCACGCTTGAACGGATCGGTGATGTCGACCACTCCCCCTGTTTGCGCGAGCAGGCGCTTCGCAGTGTGGTTGGCGAGCTTGGCCAGGGTCTTCGTGCCGGCAATACCGACACCCACCGGAATACCGGTGCACTGGAAAACCCGCGATCGGACCTTTCGCCCGAACTGGGTCAGATTCTCCCGGATACCGGTCAGATTCGCGAAGCATTCGTCGATGCTATAGACCTCGGTCGCGGGCACCATCGACTCGATAACCGTCATCACGCGCTCGCTCATGTCGCCGTACAGCGCGTAATTACTGCTGAAGGCCATGATGCCGTGCCGGCGCAGTTTGTCCTTCGCCTGGAAGTAAGGTTCCCCCATCTTCACGTAAGGCTTGGCGTCGTACGACCTGGCAATCACGCAGCCATCGTTGTTGCTCAACACGACGATCGGGGTCTTGGCCAGGTCTGGCCTGAACACGCGCTCGCAACTCGCGTAGAACGAGTTGCAGTCGATCAGCGCGAACACCTGGTCACTGCGCATGATCGCGGACGCTATATCGAACCACGCCCCAGATGACGAGCTCGTCCCCCTCCATGATGTACCGCGGTGGGTAGGCCGGATTCTCCGACTTCAGGATCACCACGCCATCGCGCCGGTGCAGGCGCTTGCATACCGGCTCGCTGTTAACGGCGGCAATCACCACATCGCCGTGCTCGGCTTCACGGCCGCGGTCTACGATGACGATGTCGCCTGAGTAGATTCCGGCGCCCTGCATGCTATCCCCCTCCACTTTCACCAGGTACACATGGGGCGCGCGGAGGTCGAATAACTCATCCAGGGAAATATGACCTTCCAGATGGTCTGCCGCAGGCGAAGGAAACCCGGCCGGGACATGGAACGAGTACAGCGGTAGCGGTTCGGTACCGCCGGTTGGCGTTCCCAGGAATGTGATGGTCATGACGGAAGGTCCAATGCAGGCTGTATGCATATACAGTAGATCTGGCATCGGGTGTCCGGTCAATCCTGGGCGGTAATATTTCTGACAGGCGAGAGGTGGGATATGTGCGGACGGTACTCGATCTACGAGTCGATGGATCACTACCTGCGCCAGCTATCGCTGGACCTGGTGGTGATCAATGGCTACGACCATGAGCCGGTCAACCGATACAACGTAGCGCCGTCCACTCGCGTAGAGATCGTCCGCCAGGTAGGCGATGGGTTGAGCGTGGATAGGGTCAAGTGGGGATGGTCGCCCTTTTGGGCGAAGGGCAAGCGCCCGGATCCGATCAATGCGCGAGCCGAGACCGTGATAACCGGAAAGTTCTTCCAGGCTCTTTGGCCCCAAGGTAGGGCACTGGCACCCGCGAACGGTTGGTATGAGTGGATACCCGATCCGGCTGACCCGAAACGCAAGCAGCCGTACTACATCACGAGCGCAGATGGAGCCCCGCTCTACTTCGCTGCGCTTGCAGAAGTTCACGAGCATTTTGAGCCTGACCAGCGCGATGGATTTGTGATCATCACAGCAGCAGCTGATCAAGGGCTGATCGATATCCACGACAGAAAGCCCCTGGTCCTGACGCCTGAGCTGGCAAGGGAATGGATCGATCCCGCTACTTCACCGGAGCGGGCTTCAGCGATTATGGAAAACGGCTGCAGGCCAGCAACGGACTTCCGTTGGCATCAGGTAGGGAAGGCGGTGGGTAATGTCAAGAATGAGGGACAGGCACTTGTCACGCCCATAGATAACGAAAACCATCAGGGTGAGCTAGAGTTTTGATGAGAGTTGAACCGTGAGGTAACGACCATGATAAAACAAGAAGCATACGAGGTGGTTGAGCGTATAAGGGCCGATCTTGAGCGACATGGTGTAGTGATTGGGTTCGACCCAGAACTTACGCCCCCTGGATTCGGGTGTGACCTTGATTATCAGGATGCCCCGGTCCAAGAGGATCCACAAAAGCGGGTAGTGGGTATCGTAATACATGACGCAGGCTTGTGGGCCCAGCTCGAACAAGGGGCTGTGTGCCGGTGCAGCATCAGTGAATGTGGCTGTAAGCTGTTCGGGTTGCCGATTACCATAGAGCTTAGAGATGATGAGTCCTACACCATCGAATACAAGCTCTAGGCATCAGCACGGTAGCCCGGTTGCGGGCTACCCGCTGAAAAATCCTCCCGGTAGGGACTTGCGCCCAAGGCCGATTGCTGAGAACAAGCATCGAAAAAAATTTTGAATTCGACAGTTGCCTTATCGGTCAGGATTTATGAACGCAGTAAATCTGACGAGGTAACAGCAATGACTATCGAAGCAGAGACACTCGCTCAACTGGCCGAAGCTCTTCAGAAACGGGGCATGACGCTGGTCACCGACGTGGCATTTACCAGGGCGCCATACCGGCACAACCATCGCTGGACTTGCATCGTAAGGTAACAGAGCTCCACGCCGACGGTCCGGGCCGCTGAGGCTGAGCCGAGGTCGGTCGAGTCTTTTAAAAACTCCACAATCAAAGGCCCGCACTTGGCGGGCCTGAGTGCTGCGTGGCTTATTGCTTGGGCGTATCCTCGTCCAAGGCAGGGTTTTCACCGCCCGGCGAACGGCCACCACCTTCCTCTTCATTCATGAGCGGATCATCATCCGGGTCAGGAACGGTTGGCAGGTCCGGATCTACCGCTGGATCGGGTGAAGCAGGCATGTCTGGATTGGTGCCGCCTTGCGCTTTCGGATCGTTGCTCATTGCGGTGTACCTCACTTGGATGCAGCCCTTTTCAGGGCCTCACCAGGCAAATGACGAGCTCATCGAGGTTCGGGATGCTCGCTGGACACAGCGTTGTTGGCTTCCACGTCTTTCATCTCTTCTTCGACCGGAGCGTCGTCGTCGGGTGATAGGGGTACCTCACCACCTGTCTCTGTCGGGTCCGGCGCCTTGTCCTCGTCAGTACGCGCAGTACCGTTGTCGCGTGGAACTTGTGAGTCTTGGTCGGAGCCTGGGTTTCCGGGAGGAGGATTCCAATCCTCAGGCCGCTTTTCCGACCAAGCCTCACCGACGCCCTGCTTGGGCTCGGAAGCCGTTTTTTCCAATCCAGATCCGTGACCCTGGCCTGCATCAGGGCTGCCTTCAGCTGGCCCTGGGTACGCTGCATCCGGGCCATTGTGGTCAATCGCCATAACCGTTCTCCCATCTCAGGCGCAGGATGTCTGCGCATACGATTGGGAAAATTTCGGCTGGCATGAAGTGCCGAGCGCTCGACAGGCGGGCACAAGGAGGTACCGCCCCCGTATAACTGCCGCCACACCTATGCGACAATAGGCTCAATGTCTGGTCTCAACCCCGCATTTATCGCCCAACAGCTCGGGCATGGCGTGCAGATGCTCTTATCGACTTATGCGCGCTGGATTAACTCGTCCAACGACTGGCAGGAGCTGGAAAAGCTCCAGATTGGTCCGAAATGGGTCCGCAGCTGCGAAGAAGCCACGTAAGTTATTGATAGGTAAGCTCCTTGATCTCCACCGCCAACATCACCATGCAGTTCGGCTCCAAGCCGCTGTTCGAAAACGTTTCGGTCAAATTCAACAACGGCAACCGCTACGGCCTGATCGGTGCCAACGGTTGCGGCAAGTCGACCTTCATGAAGATCCTCGGCGGTGACCTGGAGCCGTCCGGTGGCCAGGTCATGCTCGAGCCGAACACGCGCCTGGGTAAACTGCGCCAGGACCAGTTCGCCTACGAAGAATTCACCGTGATCGACACCGTGATCATGGGCCACGGCCAGCTGTGGAAGGTCAAGGCCGAGCGCGACCGCATCTACTCGCTGCCGGAAATGACCGAGGAAGACGGCATGGCCGTCGCTGAGCTGGAAACCGAGTTCGCCGAAATGGACGGCTACACCGCCGAATCCCGTGCCGGTGAACTGCTGCTCGGCCTGGGAATTCCGCTGGAGCAGCACTTCGGCCCGATGAGCGAAGTGGCGCCGGGCTGGAAGCTGCGTGTACTTCTGGCCCAGGCGCTGTTCTCGGACCCGGACGTGCTGCTGCTCGACGAACCGACCAACCACCTGGACATCAACACCATCCGCTGGCTGGAAACCATCCTCACGGCGCGTAACAGCACCATGATCATCATTTCCCACGACCGGCACTTCCTCAACAGCGTGTGCACGCACATGGCCGACCTGGACTACGGTGAGCTGCGCCTGTTCCCGGGCAACTACGACGAGTACATGACCGCGGCCACCCAGTCGCGCGAGCAACTGCTGTCGGACAACGCCAAGAAGAAAGCCCAGATCGCCGAACTGCAGACCTTCGTCAGCCGCTTCTCGGCCAACGCCTCCAAGGCCAAGCAGGCCACTTCGCGTGCCAAGCAGATCGACAAGATCCAGCTGGCCGAGGTCAAGCCTTCGAGCCGTGTCAGCCCGTTCATTCGCTTCGAGCAGACCAAAAAGCTACACCGCCAGGCGGTGGTCGTCGAGAAGATGGCGAAAGCCTTCGACGACAAGGTGCTGTTCAAGAACTTCGACATCACCGTCGAAGCGGGCGAGCGCGTAGCGATCATCGGCCCCAACGGTATCGGCAAGACCACCCTGCTGCGCACCCTGGTCGGCGAGATGACCCCGGATGCCGGCTCCGTGAAGTGGACCGACAGCGCCGAAGTGGGCTACTACGCCCAGGACCACGCCCACGATTTCGAAGACGACATGACCCTGTTCGACTGGATGGGCCAGTGGACCAGCGGCGAGCAAGTGATCCGCGGCACCTTGGGGCGCATGCTGTTCTCCAACGACGAGATTCTCAAGTCGGTGAAGGTGATTTCCGGTGGTGAGCAAGGCCGCATGCTGTTCGGCAAGCTGATCCTGCAAAAGCCGAACGTGCTGGTGATGGACGAGCCGACCAACCACCTGGACATGGAATCGATCGAAGCGCTGAACCTGGCGCTGGAAAACTACCCAGGCACCCTGCTGTTCGTCAGCCATGACCGCGAGTTCGTGTCGTCGCTGGCGACCCGCATCATCGAGCTGAGCGCTGATGGTGTGGTGGACTTCAGCGGTACCTATGACGATTACCTACGCAGCCAGGGCGTCGTGGTCTGAGGTAGATCAGTTGGCCTGGTCGCCTTGTTGGTGGCTGGGCCGGCCTCTTCGCGGTGCGGCGATCCGACTTGTCCCGCGAAGAATCCACCGCCAATCCCACAGACTGGCACTCCCCGACGAATAATTCGTTAGCCTGCTTTCATTTACTTCGCTCAGCGGCCATGATTAGGGCACGCCCAACCGCCCGCCCGCGAAAGAGCCCATGACCGCGCAACAGCCCGCCCCCGCCAGCAGTAACTTCAGTATTACCCTGCAGATCCTGTCGATCGTCTTCTACACCTTCATTGCCTTCCTCTGCATCGGCCTGCCGATTGCGGTGCTGCCCAGCTATGTGCACGACCAGCTGGGCTTTGGTGCGGTGATCGCCGGGGTGACCATCGGCCTGCAGTACCTTTCCACCCTGCTCAGCCGTCCTTTTGCCGGGCGCGTGGCCGATACCCTGGGGGGCAAGAAGGCGATTGGCTATGGCCTGCTGGGCATCGCTGGCTGTGGGGTGCTGACGCTGCTCTCGGCCTGGTCGCTGCAGGTGCCGCTGCTGAGCCTGGCCCTGCTGCTCGGCGGCCGCGTGCTGCTGGGCCTGGCACAGGGGCTGATTGGCGTCGCCACCTTGAGCTGGGGCATCAGCCAGGTCGGCCCGGAGCACACGGCGCGGGTGATCTCGTGGAATGGCATCGCCTCGTACGGCGCGATCGCCATCGGTGCGCCGGTCGGTGTGCTGGCGGTCGCCGGCCTGGATTTCAGCGTGCTCGGCCCTGCTTTGCTGGTGTTGGCGTTAGTGGCCTTGCTGGTGCTGCGCAAACGCCCCGACGTCGTGGTGACACGCGGTGATCGGCTGCCATTCTGGTCGGCCTTTGGCCGCGTCGCACCCTGCGGCCTGGGGCTGACCCTGGCGTCGATCGGCTACGGCACCCTGACCACCTTCGTCACCCTTTATTACCTGGAGCGTGGCTGGGTCGGTGCGGCCTGGTGCCTGAGTGCCTTCGGCCTGTGCTTCATCATTTCGCGGCTGTTGTTCGTCAACGCGGTCAACCGCTTCGGCGGCTACAACGTGGCCATGGCCTGCATGGCCACCGAAGTGCTCGGCCTGAGCCTGCTGTGGCTGGCGCCCTCGCCGCCTTGGGCGCTGGTCGGGGCCGGCCTGACCGGCTTCGGCCTGTCGCTGGTGTACCCGGCACTAGGCGTCGAAGCGATCAAGCAGGTGCCGAGCAGCAGCCGTGGTGCGGGGCTTGGAGCTTATGCCGTGTTCTTCGACATGGCACTGGCCATCGCCGGCCCGGTGATGGGCGCGGTGGCGGTGCACTTGGGTTATGCCTCGATTTTCTGCGCCGCGGCCCTGCTGGCCTTGGGCGGGGTTGGCCTGACGCTGCTACTGGCGCGGCGCAGTCGCCGCGGCTGAACGCTCGGCGTGCTCCGGTGCACCCAGGGCCTGGGTGAAGAATGCCGCCGTATCACGCTGCAGCGAATGATGAATGTGGCGCCGATCGACACCGTCGGCGTCCTTGCACAGCGCCGGCATGCGCGCATGCTGCTCCTCGTCGCAGCGGGCCATGAACACGAAGTGCCCGGCCCCGGCCAGCAAGCGGTAGTCCGGAGTGATCGGCAGCTTGCGCGCCAGTTCCTCGGCATTGCGGTCCACCGCCACCAACTGATCGCTGTCGCCACTGTAGATCAAGGCAGGCACCTTCACCCCAGCGAGGGCATGGCGGCCGAACATCAGGCTCAAGGGGGCCATCAACATCACTGCACCGACCCGTGAGTCGGCCTTGGGCGCGAGCTCGCTGCGGTCGGCAATCAACACGCCATGGGTCTTGCAGGCATCGGCATCACCAGGGCGCTCAAGGCAGTAGCGGCGCAGGCGATCCAGATCAGGTTGGGCGCCAGACAGGATCAACGCGGTTTCACCGCCGGCCGAATAGCCGATCACACCGACCTTGCCGTCATTCAGGTAAGGGCCAAGCAACGCGTCTTCACGGGCGGACGTGATGGCCTCGCTGACCTGCAAGGGCCGCCCATAAAGGTTGCTAAGCGTGCCCAGGCGGCTGTGGTCGCGGGCATTGTCGCCCGGGTGCACCACCGCCACCACGACAAAGCCCTGGCGGGCCAGGGAGGTGGCCAGGTAATGCAGCGCCAGCGGGCTGCCGGTGTTGCCGTGGGACAGCACCACCAGCGGAAACTGCCCGAGGGCGACCGGGGCCTCTTCAGCGACGTCGATAGGGTAGCCGTCGATGCGGATATTGCGCGGTGTGCCATGGGATGGGTAGAACGCCAGGGCCTGCATCGGCCTGGCGTCGACCGGGTCGTCGAGGGTCATGTGATGCAGGCCGGCCACCCACGGGGCAGCCTCGGCATGGGCCAACAGGCCACCGAGCAGCAATGCCAGCAAACAGCGGGGAGTGTTCATCGGTCAGCTATCGCGCAGCGGGCCTCAGGATAGCGTCAGCATAGATCCGGCCCTACCACCGGCAGATGAAAACTGGATGAAAAAAACGGCTGGTGCACGGGGCTCCAGCCGTTTTTTTTGTCGCCCGGCGATCAGGCCGCGGCGAACAGCTCGTTGGCAATCTGCGCCTGGGCAGCGTCGATGGCCTGGGTACGGTGTTCCGGGCCATAGGCCAGACCGTGGGCACGGACCACTTCCAGGTCGGTGATGCCGATGAAGCCGAGGAATACCTTGAGGAAGTCTTCATGACCAACGCCGGTCGGCTGGCCAGCGTGCAGGCCACCGGCGGTGGAGACCAGCACCACTTTCTTGTCTGCGCACAGGCCTTCCGGGCCGGCTTCGGTGTAGCGGAAGGTCTTGCCGGCGACGGCCACGCGGTCGATCCAGGCCTTGAGCTGGGTCGGCACGCTGAAGTTGTACATCGGTGCGCCAATCACCACGGCGTCGGCGGCGAGGAATTCTTCCAGGGTTTCGGCGCTCAGCTTGGCTTCGAAGGCCTGGGCGGCGTCACGGGCTTCTTCCGGGGTGCCGGCAGCCACCAGGGTGGCGGACGAGAAGTGGGCGATGGCGTCGGCGGCCAGGTCACGGTAGACCACTTCGATGCTCGGGTCTGCGGCTTTCCAGGCTTCGACCACTTCACGGCTCAGTTGGCGAGAGGCGGAATTGTCGCCCAGGATGCTCGAATCGATATGCAACAGTTTCATGGAACTCTCCTGTGAATGAAGACCGCGGCGGTGGGCGATCACGATGGGGAGAATCCTAGCGGGATGCCGAATGGCTGAAAAGTCAGTAAAAATGCGTTAGTTTGTCCCACAGGTAGAACAGTGAGACAGCCCATGCAAGACCTCAATGACCTCTTCTATTTTGCCCAGGTGGTCGAAGCCGGCGGTTTTGCTGCGGCCGGGCGCCAGTTGGGCATTCCCAAGTCGCGACTGTCGCGGCGGATTGCCGAACTGGAAGAACGCCTTGGCACCCGCCTGCTGCAGCGCACCACGCGCCAGCTCAAACTCACTGCCGTCGGCGAGCGCTACCTGCACCATTGCCAGGCCATGCTGCTGGAGGCCGAGGCCGCCGACGAGGTAGTGGCGAGCATGAGCAGCGAACCGCGCGGGCGCCTGCGTGTGTCGTGCCCGGTAGCCCTGGCCCATGCTTTTCTGCCAGAGGTGATCAGCCGTTTCCTCGAGCAGTACCCGCAGGTGCAGCTGGACATGGTCCTGCTCAACCGCCGTGTCGACCTGATTTCCGAAGGCATCGATGTCGCCCTGCGCGTACGCGACCTGGGCGACGAAGACCCGGCACTGGTGACCCGTCGGCTGCGCCAGGCGCAGATGCAACTGGTGGCAGCGCCCGGCTTTGCCGACCATATCCGCGAGCCCTCCGAGCTGGCCACGCTGCCCGTGCTGGGCGCCGCCGAAGCCGACCGGCTGGTGCACTTCCGCTTGCACGGGCCCGCTGGGCGTCAGCAGGAAATCGCCCTGGAGCCACGCCTGGCCATTGACGATTTTGTCGTGCGCAACGCCGCCGTGCGCGCCGGGCTGGGCTTCACTGCCCTGCCCAGCATGTTCTGCGAAGAGGAGCTGGAGCGCGGCGAGCTGGTGAAGCTGTTGCCGGACTGGTCATTGCCAGGCGGCTACCTGCAGGCGGTCTACCCTCATCGACGTGGCTTGTTACCGGCCGTGCGGGCATGGATCGACCACCTGGCGGCGTCGTTCGAAGCGTGTGGGGAGCGTTATGTCTAAGCAAAAAATGACCGAAGAACAGGTGGCAGCATTCTGCCTGAGCCTGCCGGGTGCGCGGGAAGACTACAAATGGGGCGGCATCCGGGTATTTTCCGTGGCCGGCAACAAGATGTTCGCGGTGCTTGACCTGGCCGGAGCTGGCTTGTCGTTCAAGGTGGCCGACGAGCTGTTTCTGGGTTATTGCGACCGGCCTGGCGTGCGGCCGGCGCCTTATCTGGCACGTGCCAGGTGGATCAGCATGACGCCACCCTACCCCATGGGCCGGGATGAACTGTGCGACCTGCTGCAGCGCTCACACCAGCTGGTAGTGCGACGATTGCCAAAACGGCTGCAGCCAGGGCTGCTGAGCTGATCAGTTGAACGGCAGGAATCGGCTACCCAGGAACAGGTAGTCGAGCCAGAACACTTGATGCAGCAGCACGATGCCCCAGAACACCAGTTGGTAAGACAGTTTGCGTGTCTTGTGGCGGAACAGCTGCTGGGCAACCAGCGCGCCGGGCCAGCCCCCCAGCAACTCGCTGGCATGTAGCACCTTTTCAGGCGTGCGCCAGGTATTGCCCTGGGCCTGGCGCTTGTCCTGCCAGTACAGCAGCAGGCTGATCAGGCTGACCAGCGGGTACAACGCCAGTGGCACCCAGGTCTGCCCGCTCCAGCCCATTTGCGCCGCACCAAGCGCCGGCAACAGGCACAGCACCCCCAGCAACAACAGTTTCAATCGCCCATTGCGCACGCCCTGTTCGGCGCCGCGTGGCGCCGTGTTCTGTGCCCGCGCCATATCAGCTGTGCGCCGTCGACCAGTCGACCCAGCCGAACTGCCAGGTCGCCAGGATCAGCAGACCAAAGACGATGCGGTACCAGGCAAAGGCTGCGTAGCTGTGGTTGGCGATGAACTTCAGCAGCGCACGCACGGCAATCATCGCGAAGATGAACGAGGTCACGAAACCGAGGGCGAACACCGGCAGGTCACTCGGCTCGAACAGGTGGCGGTACTTGTAGCCCGAATAGACCGCCGCACCGACCATGGTCGGCATCGCCAGGAAGAACGAGAACTCGGTGGCCGCCTTGCGCGACAGGCCGAACAGCAGGCCGCCGATGATGGTGGAACCGGAGCGCGAGGTACCTGGGATCATCGCTAGGCACTGCACAAAGCCGATCTTCAGGGCATGGGTCCAGCGCATGTCATCGACATGGTCCACCGCCACGGTGTGCTGGCGACGTTCTGCCCAGAGCATGATCACACCACCGATCACCAGCGCCGTCGCCACGGTGATCGGGTTGAACAGGTATTGGTGGATCAGGTCGGCGAACAGCACGCCCAGCACCACCGCCGGCAGGAACGCCAGCAGCAGGTTACCGGTAAACCGCCGGGCCTTCGGCTGGCTGGCCAGGCCGAACACCACTTCGAGGATCTTGCTGCGAAACTCCCACACGACCGCCAGGATCGCCGCCAGCTGGATAATGATGTTGAACGCCATGGCCCGTTCGCCACCAAACCCGATCAGGTCGGCGACAATGATCTGGTGGCCGGTACTGGAAATCGGCAAGAACTCCGTGAGCCCCTCGACCACACCTAAGATGATTGCCTGGAAGGCAGTCCAAAAATCCATTGTTCCCCCGATGAAGCACTGCTTTTGCAGGCCCCTTATTCTTGATTTGCTTGTGATTGCCGCACGCGGCGCGGCCTATTTACAGCGACTTCTGGGACCGGCGCCAGTGGAAAAGTTCAGCCTGACTAAAGGTTTCATCTTGCCCGGCCGAAATCCTAACAAAGCGGCATGACAAAGGCGCGCGCAGCCTGTGGCAGAGTAGCCAATAACTAGCACTTAGCCATTAGTCGAGTGCCTGCCGCCTGCAAAGCGTGCTTGGATGCACCTGAATAAAAAGAACAAGGCAGGAGTGGATTCGATGAAGGCATTGCGGTCGATGTCGATCAGCCGTCGTCTGTGGCTGATTCTGGTGGTAGCGGTGGGCATGCTGGTGGTGCTCGGCCTGCTGATGCTGCGCCAGATCCATGGCGACCTGTACCAGGCCAAGGCGGAAAAGACCCGCCACGTGGTGCAGACCGCAGCTGGCGTGTTGGCCTACTACCAGGGCCTGGAGGCCGCCGGCACGCTCAGCCGCGAGGCTGCACAGCAGCAGGCCCTCCAAGTGGTGCGGGCGCTGCGCTACGACCAGAACGACTACTTCTGGATCAACGACCTGGGGCCGAAGATGATCATGCATCCGGCCAACCCCAAGCTCGATGGTCAGGACCTCTCGGCCATACGCAACCCGGACGGCTTCGCCGTGTTCAACGAGATGGTTGCCCTCGCCAGCAGCCAGGGCGCCGGCCCGGTCGACTACCGCTGGCCGAAGCCGGGTGCCAGCGAGCCGGTGGCCAAGACTTCGTATATTCAGCTGTTCAAGCCTTGGGGCTGGATCATCGGCTCTGGCGTCTATGTCGATGACGTGCAAGCCGAATTCGCCCGCCAGCTGCGCGATGCCTCGCTGGTCGGATTGGGCATCGCCCTCGTACTGGGTCTTGTAGTCACGCTGATCGCCCGCAGCATCGCTCGTCCGCTGCAAGAGGCAGTGCAGGCCATGGGCAATATCGCCAGTGGTGAAAGTGACCTGACCCGTCGCCTGGACACCCACGGCCGTGACGAAATCACCCACCTGGGCCAGCACTTCAACGAGTTCAACGGCAAGCTGCAGGGGGTGGTCGGCCAGCTTCAGGGCGCGGCCCACGCCCTGGCACAATCGGCCGGGCACGTCGGCGACAATGCTGGCGCCGCCCAGCAACATAGCGCCCAACAGTCCCTGCAGATGGACCAGGTGGCGACGGCGGTCAACGAAGTCACCTATGCCGTGCAGGATGTGGCCAAGACGGCCGAACAGGCCGCCGGTGAGATGCTCGCCGCGCAGCAACAGGTTGAACACGGCCAACAGGCCATCTACGGCAGCCTGCAGCAGATCGACCGCCTTTCGGCGACCATCGAGCAGGCCGTGCAGGTCATCCGTGACCTGGCCGGGCACAGCACGAAGATTGGCGGGGTGCTGGACGTGATCCGCGCCATCGCCGAGCAGACCAACCTGCTCGCCCTCAACGCTGCCATCGAAGCCGCTCGCGCCGGCGAACAGGGCCGCGGCTTCGCTGTGGTGGCCGACGAGGTACGCCTGTTGGCGCAACGTACCGCGCAATCGACAGCGGAAATCCACACCATGATCGAGCACCTGCAAGGCCAGTCCGATGCGGCGGTCAAGGCCATCGACACCAGCAGCGAGGCTTCGCGCCAGACCGTGCAGCAAGCCCGCGAGGCCGGTTCCAGCCTGGATGCCATCAGCCAGGCACTGCACAACCTCACCGCCCTCAACGCCTCGATCGCCAGCGCCACCTTGCAGCAGTCCCATGTGGTCGAGGAGATCAACCGCAATGTGCTGGACACCGCCGGGCTGTCGCAGCAGACCGCCGATGCCGCGCGCCAATCCAGCGACGCCGGTTTGGCCCTGGGGCAGCTGAGCGAGGAGCTGGAGCAGCTGCTGCGTCAGTTCCGGGTTTGAACAGGCTGTAAATACCGGCCCCTGAGCGGGCCGGTGCCGGTTGCGCGCTACACCTCCCGCCCTGCACAAGCTACAATCGCCGCCCTTTGCCAACCAAGGATCGCCGATGTCCGGCCTCGAACTCATCGCCGCCGTGCTCGGCGTCACCGCCGTGTGGCTTACCGTCAAGCAGAACGCCTGGTGCTGGCCGATCGGCCTGGTCATGGTGCTGATCTACGGCTGGCTGTTCTACGAAGTGAAGCTGTACTCGGGCATGCTGCTGCAACTGGCCTACGCCGTGCTGCAGCTGTACGGCTGGTGGCAGTGGAAGCGCCCGGACCGGGTCGAAGACGCTCGCCAGGTCTCACGCCTGCCAACCCCGGCACTGTTCGGCGGGTTGCTCGCCGGGCTGCTGCTGAGCATTGCACTCGGTGCGGCGATGGCCGGCTGGACCGATGCCGCCCTGCCCTGGCTGGATGCCACGCTGACCGGCTTCAGCCTGGTCGCACAACTGTGGATGGCACAGAAGCGCGTGCAGTGCTGGCCGCTGTGGATCGTGGTGGATGTGGTCTATGTCGGCCAGTACCTGCACCAGCAGTTGTACTTCACGGCCGGGTTCTTTGCCGTACTGACGCTGATCGCGGTACGTGGCTGGCTCGAATGGCTACGTGACCCCGCATTGGTGCAGCCATGAAGGTCCTGGTGCTGTGCGGCCCCGAATCCAGCGGCAAAAGCTGGCTCAGCGGTGAAATCCAGGCGCATTTCGGCGGTATCGTGGTGGCCGAATACGTCCGCCACTTCATCGACCAGGAATGCCGCGATACCTGCTATGCCGATATCCCCACCATCGCCCGCGGCCAGTTGGCCTGGGAAGACCAGGCCCGCCAGCAGGCGCCTGAACTACTGATTCTCGATACCCACTTGCTCAGCAACATGCTGTGGAGCCGCGCCCTGTTCGACGCCTGCCCGCCCTGGCTGGAACAGGCTTTGCTTGCCCGTCGTTACGATTTGCACCTGCTGCTCAGCCCGCAAGGCGTCGGCTGGGTCGCCGACGGTCAGCGTAGCCAGCCGGCACTTGCCGACCGCCAGAAGTTCTTCGACGACAGCCGCCGCTGGCTGGAACGCAATGGGCAACCTGTACAGATCATCGAAGGCGACTGGCCGCATCGCAGTGCCACGGCCTTGCTTGCAGTTCAGCGCCTGCTGCAAGGAAAATTACCGCTCTGCCCCACCGAGTGTTAACCCCATGACACACTCGGCTGAGGTCAAGTCCCCGTTTTTGCGGGCTCCCTCACCTTTGACGGTGGCAGTGTCAAGCGTGTGAAACATTCGTGAAAAGCGCCCTTCGGGTAACGCAAATGCTGGACCAAACGCCGATTTGCAGAAAAGTTGTCTCAAGGCTGATACAACAAATTCACGACAAGTTCAGGCAGTGCGCCTAACCAGCTGATTTTCAATACATATTCAAAAACGGCACGACTTTCGCTCTGCTCCCTGGCAACGCTGAACAAGACCAGCGCTTGGAGAAGGAGTAGCCGTCATGGGGAAACTGGATAAAGGCATTTTTCGCCTGTTGCTGGTCGGTTGTGTGATGGGTTCTGCGCTGCCGGTTCACGCCGAAAACGGCATCATCGTCATCACCCGCGACGTGCAACCGCGCATGGCCATCCGAGCGCCCATGGCGCCCGATCCCAATCCTACCACCGCCAATGCCAACCCTTCCGCGTATGTCATCAAACAGACCAACGAGTTGAGTGATGGCGACTTCGCAAGTATCACCAGTGGTACCGGCATCTCCTCGCTGATCACCCAGCAGACCAACAACCTGGGTGGCCATATCAGCAATCAGACGCAATTGGCGAATCAGGCTGGGGGACGTGGTACCGGCTCGGGCAACGGCATCGCCAACATGGTCAACTCGAGCGTCCAGCGCGGCCTCGCCCCTCTGCAAATCCTCACCGGAGGCAAATGACATGAGGCAGACGCTGTTCATTCTAGCCCTCTTGAGCAGTGCCCCAGCGTTCGCGCAATCGCCGGTTCCGGTGATCAATGGCGCCACTATCGATAATTCCGGCGCGCAGTACCAAGGCAACTTCAGCATCAACCAGGCCGCTGGCGATCTGCAGCAACAAGCCAACGCTCGTGCACTGGCCACGGGGCACGAGGCTGCCGCGACCACGCAGATCCGCCAACGCCAGCAGGCCATCGTCGACCCCAACATGGGCGCCAGCGCCAGTATCCAGGGCAATGCCTTCAGCCATGGCAGCGGCGCTTTGGGCGTCAACCAGAGTGCCGGGGCTGCGACCCAGCAGGCCAACGCCCTGCGCATCAGCATCAGTACACAACCGCAAAGCATCGATGACAGCGTCCTGCTGCAACAGAACGTGGCGCTGATCAACAGCTCCGATCCATCTGATACCTCACCCGGCTATCGCCAGGTCACCACCGGTGACCAGGCATTCACCGGTAGCCGCGGGGTCATCCAGCTGAATCAGAGCGCCGGGGTGGGCAACCAGACGGCAAACACCCTGAGCGTAAGGGTCGCGAACTGACCCAGATAGATAGGTACAGGTAAGAACAACACTTAACCTAAAGACGGAGAAACACCATGAAACCCTCGATGGCAATCAAACCTCTGGTTTTCGCAATTGCTGCGGTCATGGCTGTTGCTGCACAAGCGGATCAGAACGATCGTCGTGGCCACGGCCACAACAACAATAACCACACACCACCAGCACGTGCGGTGATGACCGATGCCACCGCCAACGCAAATGACGGCCAGAGAAGCACCGGCAATACCATCCGCAACCAAGGCACCATCAACGAAGCCGAGATGAGCAGCTCGGGCGCGGGTGCCAGCGGCAACGTGGGTGTCAACGTGGCGGCCGGTAACGGCAACCAGCAAGCCAACGCATCGGCAATCGCCAACACCTCGTCCGACAACGCAGCCATCGACAATAGCTTCGTCTTCGGCACCTCGAATGCGACCGCCGAAATCACCCAGCGCAGCAACAACAACAAGGTCAACAACTGGTCGACCCAAAGCTCCGCCGTCATGAGCGGCTCGGCCGAAGGTAGCAGCGGCAACCTTGGCATCAACATCGCTGGCGGCGATCTCAACCAGCAGAAAAACAGCATGGCCATCGCCAACAACGCTGCAGCCATCGGTAACGCTACCGCCACTGCTTCGGCCAACCAGAATGGCCCTGGTCTGGAAGTGAACAACTCTGCCGACCGCACCTACACCGTCGATACGCTGACCTTCACCACCTCCTCGAGTGGTTCGTCCTCTCGTAGCGGTGCATTCGATGCCAGTGTCGACAAGAGCTCCAGCTCGAGCTACAGCGCGTCGGGTAGCCAGAGCGCCAGCGCCAGCGGGTCGAAGAGCAGCAGCTCCAGCGGCTCGACCAGCATGACCGCCAGCGGCTCCAACAGCAGCAGCGCCAGCGGCAGCAACAGCTCGACCGCCAGCGGTTCCAACAACTGGGCTGCAAACGGCTCTTCCAGCCGCGACCACAGCTCGTCGTCCAACACCACGGTTAGCGCCTCGCTCGATGCCAACGTCAATGGCAGTGCATCGTCGTCGCAAACCTTCGGCAACTTCACCCGTTCGCGCAGCTCGGACTTCGACGCAACCTTGGGTGCTTCCCTTGATGCATCGATCGACAAGTCGCATGAGTCGGCCAGCAACTCGTCCTTCGACAAGTCGCTGAGCTCATCCTTCGACAGGGCTCGTGATTCTTCGTATGACCGTTCCCGTGACTCGTCCTACGACAAGGCTCGCGATACGTCCTACGAGAAAGCCAATGCGTCTGACTGGGAAAAAGCCAGTGCGTCGGCTTACGACAAAGCCGGCGAGAAAGCTTCGCAGTCTTCGGACAGCATCTCGAAGAGCTTCAGCGAGTCTAGCGAGTACGCGCTGAGCAACACCGTGTCGTTCCAAGTGCTGACCCCGACCGGCTGGGCCAACCCTGTGACCAACACCGCCACCCTGAGTGGTTCGGTGAACGGTGGCAGCGGCAACCTGGGCGTGAACGTGGCGGCGGGTGTAGGCAACCAGCAGAGCAACTCGCTGGCCATCTCCAACACCTCGATGTAACAGCTGCGCTGTGGAGGCTCCCTGCGGGGAGCCTCTTTCTAACAAGAAGAAGGCAGGGGGCGTCGAACATGCGCATTATCGCCTTGGCATTTCTGCTGTGCATCGCCACGGTCGGCGAAGCGTCCCAGATGCCGTTGTCCGTGCTGCCGGGTGGTGCGGTGATCTACAAGCCGATCCAGAGCATTCGCGAACGCAAGTTTGCCGACCTGGTTCAACAGAAGACCGATTTCAGCTGCGGTGCAGCCTCGCTGGCGACCATCCTGCGCCAGGCCTACTGGCTGGATGTGGATGAACACCAGGTCATCGAGGGCATGCTGGCCCATGCCGACCAGGATCTGGTGCGCACCCAGGGGTTCTCCATGCTCGACATGAAGAAATATGTCGAAAGCCTGGGCATGCGCGCACGTGGCTACAAGGTGGCCCCAGACACCCTGCACAGCATCCGCATCCCAGTGGTGGTGTTGATGGATATCCGCGGCTACAAGCACTTCGTGGTGATGCAGAAAGTCGACAGAGGCTGGGTGTACATCGGTGACCCGGTGCTGGGCCATAAACGCTTCAAACTCGATGACTTCGTCAAGGGCTGGAACGGCATCATCTTCGCCGTCATCGGTCAGGGCTATGACAAGAGCAACATTCTCCTCGACCCGCCGCTGCCGCTGAGCGCCAAGAACCGCGTCAGCAATTTCACGCCGGTGCAGGATGCGGAGCTGATGGACTTCGGTTTCATTCAAAGCGACTTCTTCTAACGACCTACTTGCAATGAAGTAGGGCAAGACGTTCCGGGAGCATTCCATGAAGACTTCCCTGTGGCTGGCCGTCATGTGCCTGGCCGCCAGCCTGCCGAGCCAGGCAGAAACGTTCAAACCGATCGAGCTGAAGGATCAGGAGCTGGCCAGCCTGCGCGGGCGCTATGTGATGCCTGGGCGAATTGTCAGCTTCGGCGTGGTCATGAGCAGCACCTGGCAGAACGCCAACGGCGAAGTGATCGGCGCGACGTCAACGATGCAAATTCAGCAATCGACCATCAAGCCACAGTTCTATGTATCGATGATCGATGAAAAAGGTACTGGCCGCGGACAAAGCAGCAGCGCCGGTACCGGTACCGTCACCGGCGGCAGCGGCCTCAACTCCACCGAGGGCGTGACCCAGGTAGTTCGCGCGGCCGGCGATTTCAACATGGCCCACAACAATGTCGACATCAACGTCAGCAAGGGCAATGAAGCGCCAGCCGACCCACCGCAGGGTCAGGCCCTGGCGGCGGGCTCCACGCTGGTGGTGGCCAACGGCGCAGGCTCGATGAGCGTGTCGGCAGGCAGCGGCGGCGTTCAGATGAACATCGTCGCCAATGGCAACCAGGGCAGCAGCCTGCAACGCCTGGGTCAGGGCGGCCTCATGCAGAACACCACGCTACTGGGCTCCAGCAACCGGGTCAGCAACTTGACCTCGCTCAATGTGGTACTGCGTGAAAACGCACCGGTAGCCGGGTCTGTAGGGGCTAATCTTGATCAGCTCAAAGGCCTTCGCAATCTCGGATACTGATCTACGCTCAAGTCTCATCGTATGTAGTCAGAAGGGACGGCTAATCCATGCACCGTTTGTCGACGTTCAGAGCTATCGTTTATATTTCAACATTGGCCCCGGCCACTCTGCTGCAAGCGGCAACCGACCCTCAGGTCGAAGCACTAAAACAGGAACTGATTGCGCTGAAACAGCGCTACGAGGCCCAACAGAACGCACTGATGGTACTGGAACAGCGGCTCAAGCAAGTCGAGGAGGCCCCCGCTCAGCCTGCACCGAAGCGCCTGACCAAGTCCCCTGCAGAGGGGGTAAAAGGTGGGCAGACCGTAGCTACCGGCACACCGGGTAGCAGCGGCAGCTCCTATGGGCAGTCGCTGCAGGACAACTCGGAGCCGGCGCAAAGTGTTTCCAACCTGTATGACGAAGCGAGCGGCTTCTTCGGTGGCGGCAAGTTCAGCGTGGAAACCGGGGTGACCTACACCCATTACGATACAAGGGCGCTGACCCTCAACGGGTTCCTGGCCCTGGACTCGATCTTCCTGGGTAACATCAACATCGACCGCATCAAGGCCGACAACTGGACCCTCGACCTCACCGCCCGCTACAACGTGGATCAGCGCTGGCAATTCGATATAAACGTTCCCATCGTCTACCGCCAGTCCACCTACTCCTCTGGCGGTGCAGGCGGTGCTGCAGGGACCACCAACGACGAGTCAGTGACTCGCGACCCTGCCATCGGCGACGTCAACGTCGGTATCGCCTACAAATTCCTCGATGAAGACGAAACCTGGCCGGACGCCGTTGCCACACTGCGGGTAAAAGCGCCGACTGGCAAGGACCCGTATGGCATCAAGCTGATCCAGAGCCCTGGCAACGACAACCTGGCCGTACCGGAAGACCTGCCTACCGGCAACGGTGTCTGGTCGATCTCGCCAGGGCTCTCTTTGGTCAAGACGTTCGACCCGGCGGTGCTGTTCGCCAGCCTGCAATACACCTACAACATGCAGGACTCGTTCAGCGACATCAGCCCGCAGGTCAACACCAAGGTGCCTGGAGACGTAAAACTGGGTGATTCCTGGCAGATCGGCGGCGGTATCGCCTTCGCCTTGAACGAGAAGATGAGCATGTCGTTCTCGGTCACCGATCAATTCTCACGCAAGAGCAAGATCAAGCCCGACGGCGGCGACTGGCAGTCGGTCACCAACAGCGACTACAACGCAGCCAACTTCAACGTCGGCCTGACCTTTGCCGCCACCAACAACCTGACAATCGTGCCGAACTTGTCGATTGGCCTGACAGAAGATGCACCGGACTTTTCCTTCAGCCTGAAATTCCCGTACTACTTCTGACCGCCGGGGGCGCCTCGCGCCCCCAATTGGTTACCAACATTGTAGCCAACGGCTTTCCTGGGATCGGCCTGTTATCATCGCGCACAAATGTGTGACGATTTCATGTCAAAAAGGAAAGTTTTCGTGAAAAACCTGCAAGGCCCAGCACATACCCGGCTTCTCATCCTGGCCACCCTGGTGCTGGTGATCCCCCTGGTCATGCGTGCCCTGCTGGGCTGGTCGAGCCTGTATGGCTACCTGTCGGATCTGGCGCTGGGCAGCCTGCTGTTGCTGCTGTTACAACGCCGCCCGTGGTGGCTTGCGTTGCCGGTTCTGCTGGCCTGGGCCGCGCTTTGGGTGGCTTCGGCCGAACTGGTCAGCGCCGTTGGCAGGCTGCCGACAAGTGCCGACCTGACCTATCTGTTCGACCCGCAGTTCATGGAAAACTCCACCGGTGGCAGCCTGGCCCATGCCTGGCTGCCCATAATGCTCGGTGGCGGCCTGCTGCTCTGGCTGGGGAGCGCCTTGCGCAGCCGCAGCCAGCCTGCCGACAAATTCACTCGCAAGGCCTGGGCCATCCCGGCGCTGCTGTTCGCGGCCCACTGGGGTAGCCAGCACCTGGCACCCAGCGATGCTGACCAGTGGCGCCAGTACAATCTCCCCCATCAGTTGCTGACTGCCGCCACCGGTGACCTGCAGCGTCAGCTCCAGCACTGGGCCGGCCACACGCCCACCATCACGCCGCTGCCAAGTGCCGGCCTGACCCAGCATGACCTGAGCGGGCAAACGCTGCTGGCAGCGCCAGGCCGCGCCCGCAACCTGCTGGTGATCACCCTGGAAGGCATCCCGGGTGCCTACGTGCGCCCCAACCGCCAGGCCCTGCAAAGCCGTTTCGACGAAGACCTGATGCCCAAGCTCAGCCACTGGGCAGAACGGGGCATGAACACCCCAGACTATGTACTTCATACCCACCAGACCATCCGCGGCCTGTATGCGATGCTGTGCGGCGACTACGACAAGCTGGCCAACGGCACGCCGAAGGGTGTCGAACTGCTCACCCAGCAACAGCGCAACCAGGCCTGCCTGCCGGCACAGCTGCGCCAGGCCGGGTTCACCACGCATTACCTGCAAGGCGCCGGCCTGCGCTTCATGGCCAAGGACCGGATCATGCCGCATATCGGCTTCGACTCGGTGCACGGGCTGGAGTGGTTCAGCAACAACAACTACCTGGAGTTCCCGTGGGGCAAGGATGATCGAGCGTTCTTCGAAGGCGCCCTGGATTATGTCGGCCAGCTGCGCCAGCAGGACCGCCCGTGGATGCTCACCCTGCTGACCGTGGGCACCCACCAGCCCTACTCCGCCCCCGAGGAATACCTGCAGCGCTACGACACCGCCAAGCAAGCGGCGGTCGCCTACCTCGATGATGCAATCGGCGCCTTCCTCGACAACCTCGACCGCCAGGGCGTGCTCAAGGACACTCTGGTGGTGATCACCTCGGACGAATCCCATGGTATCGATGGCGTGCGCCTGGCGTCGTCCTGGGGCTTCAACCTGACCCTGGCACCCGAGCAGGCAGAACTGCCGAGCGTCAAGAACGGGACCTACGGCCACATCGACCTGGCCACGTCGCTGCTTGACTACTTTGCCCTGCCGATCCCGGTCGCACTCGGCGGGCGCTCGCTGTACCGTGATTACGACAGCGGCCGGGAGATGATTTCCTACACCAACGGCATGCTGCGCTACCACGACGGCAAGGGCGTCTTCACCGAGTGCGACTTCCAGCAGCGCTGCCGCCGCTACGAAAGCCCAGGTTTCATCGCCGACAAGGCCCGCTATCTCGGCCCCGGCGACGGTACCCTCGGCGCACAGATCGGTGCGCTGGCCGGGGTGCTCGACCAGTCCCTGCTGCAGACGCCGCTCAACCTGCGCTACCAGTTCGGCGGGCCGTCCGCCATCCAGTTGCAGGCACGCATTCGCGACGACTGGGCCGACAACCTGATCGGCGCGCAGTACCTGGAAATGCCCGAGGGCTCGCACACCCGGGTGCGGGTCAAGGTTCGTGCGCTGGACCCGCAGCACGCGGCCTATATCCAGCTCAAGGCCAAGGAACTGGAGCAGGATGTACCGCTGGGCTTGCCCGAGGAGATTCAGGTGACGGCCGACAAACCGCTGGAAATGGAATTCGGCTTCGATAACCCGACTATGCGCAAGGCGTTTTCCTTCCACTTGCTCGGTTATGGCGGCGGCGAGGTTGAGGTCAGCGACTTCAGCGTGATCACCGCGCTACCGGGCGAAGAAGAGCCGCTGGAAGACTTGTCTGACGGGCATATCGCCCAGTCCAGCTGATCAGCGGATCTGGTGCTTGTGCAGCAGCCGGTAGAACGTCGGCCGTGAGACCCCAAGCGCCTTCGCGGCGATGCTCATGTTGTTGCTGTGCCGGTCCAGCACATCGCACAGCGCCTGGCGCTCAGCCCGGTGCTTGTAGTCTTCCAGAGTGCCCAGGGGCTGCTCTTCCTGCTCCAGCCCCTGCAGGCCAAGGTCCTGGGCCTCGATCTGACGCCCTTCGGCCAGCACCAGCCCGCGCCTGACCCGGTTGGCCAACTCGCGTACATTGCCCGGCCAGTTGTGGCGCCCCATCGCCGCCAGCGCGTGATCGCTGAACGACCGCGGCCTGCGGCCTGTTTCCAGGCTGTAGAAGTGCGAAAAGTGATTGGCCAGCATCGACAGGTCGCCGTGGCGGTCGCGCAGCGGTGCCGTCACCACCTGCAGCACGTTGAGCCGGTAGTACAAGTCTTCGCGAAACCGCCCATGCTCGATGGCTTTCTCCAGGTCCACATGGGTAGCCGCCAATACCCGTACGTCCACCGGTATCGGCTGGCTTCCGCCAACCCGCTCAATGTGCTTTTCCTGCAGAAAGCGCAGCAAGTTGGCCTGCAACTCCAGGGGCAGGTCGCCAATTTCGTCAAGGAACAAGGTGCCGCCATGGGCCGCCTCGATCCGCCCCACCTTGCGCTGGTGGGCACCGGTGAAGGCGCCTTTCTCATGCCCGAACAACTCGGACTGGATCAGGTTCTCAGGGATGGCCCCGCAATTAATGGCGATGAACGGCATCTCGCTGCGCTGTGATTGCCGGTGCAACGTGCGCGCCACCAGTTCCTTGCCAGTGCCGCTCTCGCCGCGGATCAGCACGGGTGACTCGGTAGGGGCCAGCTTGCCGAGCAACTTGCGCAATTCCAGGATCGGCCGGCTGTCACCGAGCAGTTCATGCTCCAGCCCATCCACCCTCACCGCACCCTTGCCACGCAGGCGAGCCATGCCGAACGCCCGCCCCAGCGTTACCAATACGCGGGAAAAGTCGAACGGCAAGGTGTGGAAGTCGAAGAACCACTCGCAGACAAAATCACCGACATTCTGCATGCGCAACTGCTCGGCGTTGAGCACGGCGATCCACTCGGTATTGCTGCGCTTGATCATGTCCTTGACCGCATCAGGATGGCGCAGGTGCGACGCCTGCAGGCGCAACAGGCCAATATCGCAACGATGCTCCAACGCCAAGTCGAGGCTACAGCTGTGAACGTCCCAGCCGGCACTCTCCAGGCCTGGTAACAGACGGTGACAATCGTCGCAGGGGTCGACGATGAGTAAGCGACGCAGAGCGGCAGTCTCGTGCATGACCGTTCCTTGGCGCCAATTGTTGGTTTTTTATGTGAAAACAGTAAGTTGCGGCGCCGAATTAACAGTAGCAACGAACTTGACACTGCCCACGACCGTCTGTCTGCCGGATTCTGCACGGCCAGAGCCGTTCGGGAATTTTTCATATTTATTGGCGTCACAGCGGCGCCGGGAAACAGAAAATTTGTAACTCGCAAAAAATTTACACGCGCTGTGTGACTCCACCCCTAACTTGGAGCATCAGTACGAGTAACCCCGCGCTGCGGATCGCGATAACACCTGAAGCGACGTAGCAGTTACGCGGACCTAATTTCGATGTTTGGGACCATAGAGAGACCGAACCATGAATGCACCGCTGCGTGTCAACGAGGCACTGCTGATTGCCGACCACGCCTTCGAACCCTTCCAGTGCGTTGCCTGGGATGCACCCAACGGCACCGGCGAGCTGAGCCTGGCGGTGATTGACCGGACCAGCACCCGTATCGGCAGCAAACAAGTTTCGTCGCGTATCTATTCGGACCCTGCACAATGGGCCAGCCTGATCGAGGAAGTACGTGCCGAACTGTGCCAGAAAGGTTATGACCTGCAGCCTTGGTCGATGCCGAAGTAATATCGCTGCGTCTCTGCAAGTGCGTGCCCGGCACGCACTTGAACAACTTTTCATTCCCCTGCCAGGCAACTTCCTTATTGCGACATAGTGTCGCGCCTATCCCTTTCGCCTAACTCACTCCATTACCTTGAATTGCTCAAGATGCTGATAGTCGGCCTGTAGTTCCGTGGCCAACTGTTGTGCCCGGCCCAGGCGAACTGGCGCCAATTCCATGTCCACCACCACGGTGGCGCAAGGCATGGGATGCACGGCCTGCCAGCGCTGCAGGCGACCATCGGTGAACACCAGGCAGCGCTGCAACTCATGGGGATGAGCTTTCTGCCGGGCCTGCAGCCAACGCCGGGCTTGCTCCAGTGCCGCGATCAAAGGCGTGCCACCGCCAGCCCCCAGGGCCTGCAACCAAGGCTGCAGGCTTGCCGACGCCTTGAGGCCATGGCGCTGCCATTGCGGTGCACCGCCGCTGGCCGTGAGAAGGGCAAGACGGCCGCGTTGCCGATAGGCTTGGTCGAACAATTCGGCCAGCAGGCCTTTGCACTGCGCCAGGGCCTGATGACGCCTCGTCGAAGCCGAGGCGTCGACGATCACCAGCCACAGTTCATTGGCTTGGGCTTGGCGCTGCTGCCAGCAAAGGTCCTGGCGCAGCTTCGGGCGCCCCTTGAGCAAGGTCGGCAGCCAGGCCACCCGGCCAGAGGATGCCGCACGGGCGCGGCCACGGCTGGCACCCGCCAGTTTTCCGGCACGAGGCACGGCATCCGCCCTCCTCAAACCTGGCTGGCGGATGCTCAGGGCTTTTTTGCCCAGTTCGGCACCTCTCGCCGCGCACCGCTGCTGACAGGCTGCGCGGGCAGCTCGCCCCAATCGCTCTGCCCGCCCTCGCCCTGCCGGTCGCGGCCAGCCGCGGCACCCGGTGGCGCAGCGGCTGGCGCATCGGGCGCCGCGCGCCGGCGATGTCGCAAGGCGAATTCGGCCACGGCATCGACATCCTCCTCCTCGATCACCTGGCCACCGCGCCAGGCACAATGGGCCCGAGCCGCGCGCAGCCAGACCAGGTCGGCACGCAGACCATCGACGCCAGCGGCGAAACAACGCTCGGTGATCCATGCCAGGGCCTGATCGTCCAGGGCAATTGCCGCCAGCCCCTGGCGCGCCGCCTGGCAGCGCTCGCGCAGTTGCGCCTGGGCACTGGCCCACTGCTCGCAGAATGCCTGCGGGTCGCTGTCGAAGGCCAGCCGCCGGCGAATGATCTGCTGGCGCGCCTCTGGGGCTGGCAGGCCATCGAGCGCCACATTCAGGCCGAAGCGGTCGAGCAGTTGCGGGCGCAACTCGCCTTCCTCGGGGTTCATGGTGCCGATCAGGACGAAACGGGCACTGTGCCGATGGGAAATGCCGTCACGCTCGATGCGGTTGGTGCCACTGGCGGCCACATCCAGCAACAGGTCGACCAAGGTGTCGGGCAGCAGATTGACTTCATCGACATACAGCACGCCACCATCGGCGTGGGCGAGCACGCCGGGGGAAAACTGCGATTTGCCCTGGCCGAGTGCGGCATCCAGGTCCAGCGTGCCGATCAGGCGCTCTTCACTCGCCCCCAGCGGCAAGGTCACAAACGGGCCTTCGCCCAGCAGGTCGGCCAGGCCGCGCGCCAGGGTGCTCTTTGCCATGCCACGCGGCCCCTCGATGAGCACGCCACCGATCTTCGGGTCGATGGCGGTCAGGCACAGGGCCAGCTTGAGGTCATCGGCACCGACCACGGCTGCCAGCGGAAATTGTACGGGTTCACTCATTTCAAGCCTGTTCCTCGCCGTCGAGCAACTGCTCCTCAAGCGCCTCGCGATATTCACCGGGGGCTTCCCAAAGCCCGCGTTGCTGGGCTTCCAGCAAGCGCTCAGTGAGGTCGCGCAGGGCCTCGGGGTTGTGCTCGCGCATGAAGTCTCGGGTCGCCGGATCGAGCACGTAGGCATCGGCCAGCGACTGGTAGTGATGGTCGTCGATCAGGTGCGTGGTGGCGTCGAAGGCGAACAGATTGTCGACGGTCGCGGCCAGCTCGAACGCGCCCTTGTAGCCATGGCGTTTCGCCCCGTCGATCCATTTCGGGTTCAAGGCACGGGCACGGATCACGCGGTTGAGCTCTTCCTTCAAGGTGCGGATCCGCGGCCGGTCGACCTGGCTGTGGTCGCCGTGGTAACTGGCCACTGCCCCGCCAGACAAGGTCTCCGACGCCGCCAGCATACCGCCCTGGAACTGATAGTAATCGTTGGAATCGAGCAGGTCGTGCTCGTGGTTGTCCTGGTTCTGCAACACCGCCTGCACCTGGCCCAGGCGCCGGGCGAACTGAGCGCGCGCCGGGGTGCCTTCATCGCTGGCACCGTAGGCGTAGCCACCATGGTTGAGGTACACCTCGGCGAGGTCGTCGCGATTGTGCCACAGGCGGCCATCAATGGCGTTCTGCACGCCGGCACCGTAGGCGCCAGGTTTGGCCCCGAACACCCGCCAACCCGCCTGGCGCGCCGCCTGTTCGGCATCCACGCCCTGCGCCTGCAGGCTGGTGCGCTCGTTGCGCACCCGTGCGGCCAGGGGGTTGAGGTCGTCCGGCTCGTCCAATGCCGCCACGGCCTGCACCGCCGCATCGAACAGTCGGATCAGGTTGCCGAAGGCATCGCGGAAGAAGCCCGAAACACGCAGCGTCACGTCCACCCGTGGGCGATCAAGCAGGCTCAGTGGCAGGATCTCGAAGTCGTCAACCCGCTGGCTGCCGGTGGCCCACACCGGGCGCACGCCCATCAGCGCCATGGCCTGGGCGATGTCGTCGCCACCAGTGCGCATGGTCGCCGTACCCCACACCGACAGGCCCAGCTGGCGCAGATGGTCGCCATGGTCCTGCAGATGCCGTTCGAGGATCAGGTTGGCCGAGGCGAACCCCAGGCGCCAGGCCGTGGTGGTCGGCAGATTGCGCACATCCACGGTGTAGAAGTTGCGGCCAGTGGGCAATACGTCCAGGCGGCCGCGGCTGGGTGCGCCGCTGGGTCCTGCCGGCACGAAACGCCCGGCCAGCGCAGCAAGCAACCCATTGATTTCTGCCGTACCGCAGGCATCCAGGTCCGGTGCGACTTGCTCGCGCAGGGCTTTTATCACCTCGTGCACCGGATGCCAATCGGGCTGCTCGGGCAGTTGCACCTGCCCCTCCAGTGCCTGCTCGATGATGCGCAACGCAAGCAGCTCAAGGCGCTCACGAGTATCCCCGCAAGTGCGCCACGCGCCGTTTGTCACGGCCTGCAGCAGCGCCGGCTGTGGCCCTGACCAGGCCTCGCCGAGGTCGCAATCGAGGGGATCGAAGCCCAGCGCCAATGCCTTGGCCAGCGCCCGCAGCAAACTGGCATTGCCACTGCGGCCGTCGCCACGCTCAACGCGCAGCAAGGCCAGCAAGGTATCGAGGCGCAGGCGGGCCTGCGGTGACTGGCCAAATACATGCAAGCCGTCGCGAATCTGCGATTCCTTGAGGTCGCACAGGTAGGTGTCCAGGCGCGGCAGCCAGACGGCGGCATCGTCCAGCTGGCCTTCCAGCTGCAACTCACGGTCGATATGGTTGGCCTTGACCAGCTCGAGAATGTCGCGCTGCAGCTCACGCGCGCGCCGCGGGTCGAGCAACTGGGCTTCGTAGAACTCGTCCGCCAGCTGTTCCAGATGGCGCAAGGGCCCGTAGGTTTCGGCGCGAGTCAGCGGCGGCATCAGGTGATCGATGATCACTGCCTGGATCCGGCGCTTGGCCTGGGCGCCTTCGCCTGGGTCGTTGACGATGAACGGGTAGATGTTCGGCAGCGGGCCGAGCAGTGCGTCCGGCCAGCATTGTGCGGAAAGGCCGACGCCCTTGCCGGGCAGCCATTCCAGGTTGCCATGCTTGCCGACGTGGATGACGGCATCGGCAGCAAAGGCATGGCGCAGCCAGAAGTGAAAGGCCAGGTAGCCATGGGGCGGCACCAGGTCCGGGTCGTGGTACACCGCGCTGGGATCGACGTGATATCCGCGCGCCGGCTGGATGCCAACGAAGGTCAGGCCAAAGCGCAAACCAGCCACCATCAGGCGGCCTGCGCGGTACATCGGGTCTTGCTCGGGCGGCCCCCACCGTTCCAGCACGGCCTGGCGGTTGGCCTCGGGCAGGCGTTCGAACGCCGCCTGATAGTCCGCAAGGCTCAGGCTCTGGGCGCAGGGGCGCTGGTCGAGGTGCTCGAGGTCATTGGTGACGCCGCCGAGCAACTGATGAATCAGTTGCGTGCCGCTGCCTGGCAGCTCCGCAAGCGGATAGCCCTCGGCCTGCAGCGCCTTGAGGATGTTCAGGGCGGCAGCTGGAGTATCCAGGCCAACGCCATTGCCAATGCGGCCATCGCGGGTCGGGTAGTTGGCCAGCACCAGGGCCACACGCTTTTGCCCATTGGGCAGGCGCGCCAGTTCGACCCAGCGCCGTGCCAGCTCGGCGACGAAGTCCATACGCTCGGGGTGTGCGCGGTAGCAGACCACGTCGGACTGGCTGCGCTCGCTGCGCCAGGCCATGTCCTTGAAGCTCACCGGGCGGGTGATGATGCGCCCGTCCAGCTCCGGCAAAGCGATGTGCATGGCCAGGTCGCGGGCACCGAGGCCCTGCTCGCTGGCCTCCCAACCGGGTTGGTTGTCCTGTGCGCAGATGGCCTGCAACACCGGGACATCACGGCGGAACGGGCGCAGGTTGGGGCGTTCCGGGCTGGACAGGGCAAACCCTGTGGTGTTGATCAACACCTCCGCGCCCACTTCGTCCAGCCAAGCCTCGACCTGCTCCAGGCAGGCACTTTCCTTGAGGCTGGCTACTGCGATGGGCAACGGGTTGAGGCCCGCCGCCTGCAAGCGCTCGCAGAACACGTCGATAAAGGCGGTGTTGGCGGCCTGCAGGTGTGAACGATAGAACAGCAATGGCGCCACCGGGTGTTCGGGGTTCCACTGGCTGTACCAGTCCTCGAGCAGCGCGCCAGGTTTGCGCGGGTGATACACCGAAGTCCGCGGCAAAGGCTGCGGTTCGTCCCAACGGTAATCGCGCCCCAGCCACTGGTTGGCCAAGCATTTGAACAGGTTGACGGCGTTGCTCTTGCCGCCCTGGCGCAGGTAGTGCCAGAGGCGTTCGGCCGGCTCGCCGGTGACGGTTCCGAGGCCGGTCAGCTCCGGGTCCGGGCGGTCATCGCCGGGGACCAGAATCAGCTGCACGCCCCGTGCTGCCAGCTCGACCAACTGTTCGACGCCATAGCGCCAGTAACCGACGCCGCCATGCAGCGACACCAGAATCACCTTGGCATGGCGCAGTACCTCGTCGACATACAGGTCGACCGAGGCATGGTTCTGCACCTGCATCGGGTTGGCCAGGCGCAGGCTGGGGAAATCGTCCGGCAGTTGCTCGGCGGTTTCGGCGAGCAACGCCAAGTGCGAGTCGCCGCTGCAGAGGATCACCAGGTCGGCGGGTGTCTGGCCGAGGTCGGCGATGCTGTCGTCCGGCACGAAGCCGCCGGGCTGGGTCCGCAGCAGGTGCATGGGTCAGGCGCCCAGGGCCTGGCGCAGGCGCGCTTCCAGTTGTGCGGCATCGAGGTCCTGGCCAATCAGCACCAGGCGGGTAATGCGTGGCTCGTCGGCGCGCCAGGCACGGTCGAAGTGCTTGTCAAAACGGGTACCCACGCCCTGCACCAGCAGGCGCATCGGTTTGCCGGGGATGGCCGCGAAACCTTTGGCGCGCAGGATGCCGAACTCCACCACCAGCTGGGTCAGTGCATCGAGCAGCAGGCTTTCGTCGGCTTCGGGCAGGTCGATGGAGATCGAGTCGAAAGCGTCATGGTCGTGATCGTCGTGATCATCGCCGTCATGGTGGGAATCGTGATGGGTGCGACGGCCATCGATGTGCGCTTCGGACTCCGCGCCCAAGCCCAGCAGTACTTCCAGCGGTAGCCGGCCGCTGCTGGCCTCGATCACTTTGACCGCCGGTGGCAGCTCCCCGGCCACTTCGGCACGGACCTTGGCCAGGCCTTCGGCGTCGATCAGGTCGGCCTTGTTCAGGACCACCAGGTCGGCGCTGGCCAGTTGGTCGGCGAACAGTTCGTGCAGCGGCGATTCATGGTCCAGGTTGGGGTCCAGCTTGCGCTGCGCGTCGACCTGGTCTGGATAGGCGGCGAAGGTGCCAGCGGCCACGGCCGGGCTGTCGACCACGGTGATCACCGCATCAACAGTGCAGGCGTTGCGGATTTCCGGCCACTGGAAGGCTTGCACCAGGGGCTTGGGCAATGCCAGGCCGCTGGTTTCGATGAGGATGTGATCGAGGTCGCCGCGGCGTGCGACCAGTTCGCGCATCACCGGGAAGAACTCCTCCTGGACGGTGCAGCACAGGCAGCCGTTGGCCAGTTCATAGACGCGGCCGCTGGCTTCTTCCTCGGTGCAACCGATGCTGCATTGCTTGAGGATTTCGCCGTCGATGCCAAGCTCGCCGAATTCGTTGACGATGACCGCGATGCGGCGGCCCTGGGCATTGTCGAGCATGTGGCGGAGCAAGGTGGTCTTGCCCGAGCCGAGGAAGCCGGTAACGATGGTGACGGGGAGCTTGGCCAGTGTTTTCATGTCGCGTTGCCCTTGGCAGGTTGGCGCGGGCACACGGGACGAAAGCCGCAGGCCAGGCCGGCCGGGCTTGTTCGCCACCGGATCACCCCGCCCGGTTGAAAGTCGAATTCGGCTCGAGGCAGGTCTCCTGGCTTGCACCGTTCCAGTTCTTTACAGGCAAGAAGCTGGCGGGATGACGCCTTCCCGCGCGCGGCGCAGTGGCTGTGTCGATCCGTTGTCGGTGCTTACAGTTGCGGGGGCAGCCGCGGCTTGTACCGCGTTCCCGTCTTAGCTTCGGCAGGGCCGAAGAACCTCGAAGACGCAAGGCTACGCGGGGGGTGGCGGGTGGTCAACTGGTGCCCGCCGAAAACCTCGCGGCGCCTGTCCGATCGAGCGCCGCCCGCGCGGCGCTCGATCTCATGGACGCTGCAAGACTACCGGCGATCACCTGCCAGCCCTCACACAATCACAAACCAAGCATCCATTGAAAGGAACCGGTGGCACACGCCAATGCCTGATGTTGTGCCAATTTTCAGCTTATCTATATTTTGCATCCCAGCTGCCCCTTCGAAACGGAGCCGGCATGAAAAAAAGCCCGCTAAGCCAACGCAAGGACGATCACCTGGATATCGTGCTGACCGCCGCCGCCACCGCGCACGGCGTAGACCCCGGCTGGTCGGCACTGCGCTTCGAGCACTGCGCATTGCCCGAAATGGCCCTGGACGACGTCGACCTGAGCACCGAGCTGTTCGGCTGTGCCCTGCGTGCCCCACTGCTGATCAGTTCCATGACCGGTGGCGCCGAACGCGCACGCTTCATTAACCAGCACCTCGCCGAAGCCGCCCAGGCGCTGGGCATAGCCATGGGCGTCGGCTCGCAACGAGTAAGCCTGCGTAGCGACCAGGACCAAGGCCTGACCGACGAACTCCGACGCCTGGCACCGGATGTGCCGCTACTGGCCAACCTCGGCGCCGCCCAGCTGCGAGAGGCCGACGGCTTGGACCTGGCGCGCCGCGCAATCGACACCCTGCAGGCCAATGCCCTGATCATCCACCTGAACCCCCTGCAGGAAGCCGTACAGCCTGAAGGCGACCGTGACTGGCGCGGCGTACTCAAACGCATCGAAGCTCTGACTTCCCAACTGCCGACGCCGGTGATCGCCAAGGAAGTCGGCGCAGGCGTTTCAGCCAGCGTGGCGCGCATGCTGTGTGACGCGGGCGTAGCCATGGTCGATGTCGCCGGAGCCGGCGGCACCAGCTGGGCAGCGGTGGAAGCCGAGCGCGCCGGCAGCGCCGCCGAACGCGAGGTCGCCCTGGCGTTTGCCGACTGGGGCATCCCGACCGCGCAGTGCCTGCTGGCGGTGCGCCGCGCCGTGCCGGAAATCGGCCTGATCGCCTCCGGCGGCGTGGCCAACGGCGTCGATGCTGCCAAGGCCATTCGCCTCGGTGCCGACCTGGTTGGCCAGGCAGCCCATGTACTGAGTGCGGCGATGATCTCCACCCAGGCCGTGGTGGAACATTTCGAGATTCTTCTGCGCCAGTTGCGTATCGCCTGCTTCTGTACCGGGTCGCGCAACCTTGCGCAACTGCGCCGGGCGCGCTTGCTGCCGAGCAACCTGACACCGCCATGAGGCATGCGGCTGTGGCATGATCAGCGGCTCCCTTCCTGCGGGCCCCTGTGCATGCTGATCGACGAAGAACTGACCCTGAAAAAGCTCGAGACCTTCCTCGCCTTCATGCGCAGCGGCAACCTCGGCCGCGCCGCCGCCGAGCTGTCCACCAGCGCAGTCAGCGTGCACCGCGCCATCCACTCCCTGGAAAGCGCCCTGCGCTGCCCGCTGTTCAAACATGAAGGCCGCCAGCTGATACCGCTGGAAAGTGCCTACGTGCTGGAAAAGAAAGCCCGCCAACTGATCCAGGACGCCGAGCAAATGGTGCGCCAGACCCGCGAGGCCGCCGGTTTCTATGCCGAACGCTTCCGCCTTGGCGCGCTGTATTCGCTGACGGTAAAGACCGTGCCGAAGCTGGTGATGGGCCTGAAGCTGCGGCGCAGCGAACTGAACATTGACCTGACCCTGGGCTCGAACGTCGACCTGCTGCAACGCCTGAAAAACCATGAGCTGGAAGCGATTTTGGTGTCACTGGACGAAAGCGTGGCGGACCCGGCCTGCGAGCAACTGCCGCTGTTCTCCGACGACATCTTCCTCGCTGTGCCGACCGACTCGCCCTTTGCCGAGCAGCAGGAGGTCGACCTGGCGGACCTCGCCGACTCCACATTCATCACCCTGACCCAGGGCTTCGCCACCCACCGCGACGGTGCGCGAGTGTTCCAGCAGGCCGGGTTCGAGCCGAAGGTGGCGATGCAGGTGAACGACATCTTCACCTTGCTGAGCATGGTCAGTTCGGGTGTTGGGTTCGCGCTGCTACCGGGGAGGATCGCAGCGGTGTACGAGAACCGCGTGAAGCTGATACCGCTGCAGGCGCGGTATCGGTTGCAGCAGCATATCGGGGTGGTCTTTTTGAAGGCTCGGGAGCGGGAGCCGAATTTGCTGGCTTTGTTGGCTGAATGCAGGATGTACAGCCGGGAGAATTGAGCTGGCCTTCTGGGGCTGCTGTGCAGCCCTTTCGCGACACAAGGCCGCTCCTACAGGCGATCGCGTTCCCTTGTAGGAGCGGCCTTGTGTCGCGAAAGGGCCGCACAGCGGCCCCAGGATTTCAGCCCACCAACCCTCTGACACAGAAGTACAGAATCGAAGGCCCCATCAGACACCCCAACCCGGTATGGAAGGTCGCAGTCAGCGCCCCATAGGGCACCAATCGCCGATCGGTAGCCGCCAGCCCGGCAGTCACACCTGACACCGTCCCCGCCAACCCACCAAACACCATCGCCGAACGCGGATTGTCCAACGCCAGCAACCGCGCCGAAACCGGCGTGAACACCATCACCAGGATCGCCTTGATCAACCCGGTGGCAATCGACAGCGCCACCACATCCGAACTCGCCCCCAACGCAGCCCCGGTCACTGGCCCGACGATATAGGTCACCGCCCCGGCGCCAATGGTGGTCATGCTCACTGCATCCCGGTAACCAAAGGCATAGGCCACCGCGCAACCGACGATGAACGGCAGCACCGTGCCCAGCAGCAGCGATACCGCACCAATCATCCCGGCCTTGCGCGCCTCGGTGGCCTGCACTTCGAAGGCCGTGGCGACGATGGCAAAGTCGCGCAGCATGGCACCGCCCATCAAGCCGATACCGGAGAACAGCGCCATATCCGCCAGGCCCTTCTGCCCACCGGTCACGGTACCACCAACCCAGGCCAGCACCAGGCCGATGACGATGGCGATCGCCGAGCCGTGCACCCGGCCAAAGGTCAGGTACTTCGACAGCAATACCGACAACCACATGATCCCGCCGACCACCGCAAAGGCAGTGATCAGGCCGTTGTGTTCCAGGGCATTGTCAATGATCGGCCACATGATCAACGCCCTCCCGCAGGGGCGGCCTGCGCATTGGCAACCTCAGGCGTATCAGGCGCCGGCAAGGGTTCGCCGCGATGGCTGCGGCTGATCACCGCGATGGTCAGCCCGCACACCAGCACCGCACCGATCGCCGCCAGCAGTGCCACCGGCCCGCCGTGCAGGGCGGTGACCACGTTCTGCTGGGCGGCCATGGCCACCACCACCGGGATGTACATGGCGCCCCAGAAGCCGACGCCGAACTCGCACTCCTTGCTCATGCCGCCTTTGCGGTGCATGTACAGCCGTGCGCAGATCAGCAGGATCATGGCGATGCCGACCCCGCCCACATTGGATTTGACGCCCAGCAGCACGCCCAGGAAGTCGCCGACGATAACGCCGGCCAGCGTGCATACCGCCAGCAGAGCCACACCATAGATGATCATTGTTGTTGTCCTCAGCTTGAGTCGAAGTTGCTTGTTGTTGTTCTTCGAGTTACAGCGCCGTCATCGGTTGTCGGCCACCTCCTGGCGCAACAGCGCGTCGACGGTGTCCCAGCGGGTGGCTTCGAGGGCAACCACCCTGCCCTGTTCGAACACCGGGCGGGCCAGGCCGCTGAGCACGCTGCCTGGCGGCATTTCCAGGTGCAGGCGCACGCCGCGTTCATAGGCGTTGCGCAACGTAGCACGCCAGTCGACCAGCCGGGCCATGTTGCCGGCCAGGTCATCGCGCAGGCGCTGTGGATCGAAGATCGGCCGCGCACTGCTGCCACTCAGGTAGGTAATGCTCGGGCGCCGCAGCTCGACGCTGGCGAACGCAGCCGCCAGCTCGGCAGCCGGGCCGTCGAGTAACGCGCAGTGGGACGGCACGCTCACCGCCAGGCGCCGGGCCACGCCCTGGCCGCGGCCACGTGCCCTGGCGGCGACCTCGGCCATGGCGGTGTCGCTGCCGGCGATGACGATCTGGTTATCGCTGTTGAGGTTGGCCAGGTACACCTCGCCGCCCACCTCTTCCAGCAAGCGTTCGACACTGCTCAAGTCGAGGCCGCTGAGGGCCGTCATGCCGTAGGCCTGTGGGTAGGCCCGCTGCATCAGCTCGCCACGCAAGGCCACCAGGCGCACCGCATCGACGAACTGCAGTGCGCCGGCCGCTACGGCAGCGGGATAAGCACCGATGGACAGGCCGGCCACATAGTCCGGTGCCGGGCTGCGCTGCAGCAGCCAGCGCGCCCAGGCCACCCCGGCCAGCAGCAGACACAGCTGCACGGCACGGGTCGACTGCAACGCCTGGTTGCTGTCGAGCGCAGCAACCTGTTCACCCAGCGCATCACTGGCCTCTTTCAGTAGCAGCGTGGCGCCCTCGGGCAGGCGCTGCAGCATGCCTGCCTGTTGCGCGCCCTGGCCAGGGAAGGCGAACAGGCTGCTCACGCTGCACACTCCAGCGCATTCCACGGGTCGGCGACAAGGCGTGCACCCTGGGCGGACTTCAGCAACACCCGGCGTGCCAGGCCAGCCCACTCGCGCAGGGCCACGGCACCGGCTGGCGTCTCAAGTTGCACATCGATACGGCACGGGCCGCAATCGAGAATATCCAGCAACTCGCGCGCCTTGGCCCGGGCCATGAACTGCGGCGTACGCACCAGCAAGTCGAGGTCACTGGCACCGTGCACGACATTGCAACCAGTGGCCAACTGGTAACCGACGCCTCCCGTCGGCCCCCAAACCAACCCGCAGGCATCGAGCACGGGTGCCACCGACACCAGCGCCCGCAAGGCTGGCCAGGGGCTCTGCCCCGCCCCGCGCAATGCCTCGGGGCTTAGCTGCCGCTGGATATCGCGCACGCGCATCTGCACACCCAGGCGCTGCTCACGCCCCTGCCCGCGCACGCCCACTGCCACCCAGCCGCTGGCACAGGCGGCACGCCGCACTACCACCGGCTGCCCGGCTGCCAATGCCTGAACAGCCCAGGCAGGCGCATCGGCAGGCAGGTCGGCCGGGGGCATGCCCCAGAGCAGGTCATGTGGCTGCAGCAGGCTCATCTCAGGCCTCCTGCCACTGGCTGCGCAGGCGGGCACGCACGTCGCGGGAGGCGCTGCGGTGTTCACCGTCCAGGCGTGACTTGAGGTCAGTCGAATGGCCGATATCTCGCACAGCCTCGGCCAGGCAGGCGCGTACCTGGGCAATGTCGGTGACACTCGGCGTATCGGCGCTCTCGACCTGCAAACGTCGCCAGAGCAAACCCAGCGAGGCGTAACTGGCGAGGTCATAGGCCATCGGTGGCACCTCGGCGGCCAACGCCTCCAGTTGTTCAACGCTGCGCAGGGTGATCCGCGCGGCGGCCGCCTTGCCCATGGCATGCACCATCACCCCGCTGTCATCCAGGGCGATCAGCCTCTGCGCCTGGTAACCATGGGCCAGGAAGGCGCCGGACATGGCCTTGCCGACCAGCAGGCCAATCACCGGGTGCCCCGCCAGGCGCGCCTGGGCGTAAGCCTGCACGGCGGCGGCCAGTGCCTGGTGAATGCCCAGGGCTTCCTCGCGACGGCCATAGGCCTGGCTCGGAACATCGATGACCGCGACGATGGCCCGTTTCTCGCCTTCGCGGTCCAGTTCGACCGCCTCGCTCACCGCCTTGGCAAGGCCCCAGCCTTCGAGCAGGCCGACTTCACCGGCACGCGCCCGTGGGAACGGGTTTTGCGCGTCGGGTACCACGGCAATGAAGCGCGCCAGGCGGTTGTCCAGTTCGCCATCGATCACCCGCAGAGACGCGGGATAGCCCGACAGCGCTTCGCCACCGGCCAGGCCCGGCAGCCAGTTCAGGGCACGGTTCATGGGGCATCTCCTTGATAGAGGGCGCGCACGGCAGCGGCGTCCAGTTGCGGGCAGTCGGTGCCCAGGCTGGCCAGGCGCTCCAGGTACCAGGCGTGGCGGCTGGCGCGGTTGGCCGATGGCGTGTCCAGCAGTTGCAGCAAGTGCTGGCGGATGCTGTCGACGTCGTCCGCCACATAGGCGTCCACCAGCGCACTGGCGTGACGCTGTTCGCCTCCGGTCAGGCTCCAGATGAACGGGCGGTCCTTGGCGTCGTACTCGGCGATACCGGCCTCCTGCTCGATCACTTGCGGACCGTTGAGGCCCAGGCGGGCTTCGCGGGTGACCAACAGGTGGCTGCACAGGCCGGCCGCGATGGACATGCCACCGAAGCAACCGACCGAGCCTGCGATCAGGCCGATCACCGGTTGATGGGTGCGCAGCTCGACGATTGCCGCCTGGATCTCGGCAATCGCCGCCAGGCCGAGGTTGGCCTCTTGCAGGCGCACGCCACCGGTCTCCAGCAACAGCACGGCGCAAGTGGGAATGCCGTTGCGGTTGTCCTCGATGGCCAGCTCCAAGGCGCCAGCGATCTTGGCACCGCCGACCTCGCCCATGCTGCCGCCCTGGAACGCGCCTTCGATGGCGGCGATTACCGTATTGCGGCCATTGAGCAGGCCCTTGGCGATGACCACGCCGTCGTCGGCCTGGGGCACGATGCCCTGACGTGGCAGCCATGGCGACATCAGGCGGTCGAACGGGCCGAGCAGTTCACGGAAACTGCCAGCATCGAGCAAGGCGCGGGCGCGCTGGCGGGCGCCCAGTTCAACGAAGCTGCGGCTTTGCAGCAAACGGGCGATGTCAGTCATGGGCAATCTCCTCGAAACCTTGCTCCAGGCGCAGGCGCACCACGCCGGGAGTGGCGCCGAAGTCGTGGATGTCGATCTTCACGGCAGGCAGCCTGCGGCCATCGAACAGGCGCTGGAACAGCTGATGCCAGCGTGCACTGCTGCCGTTGACCGAGGTGACCACCTGGATCTCCAGGCACCCGGCGCTGCCAGGCTCGATCAGCACTTCCAGGTCGCCGGAACTGACGCAGCCGACCAAGGTGCGGCCACGGCCCGTCTCGGCGGCGGGGAATTGAAAGTTCAGGGTTTCCATTTCACAGGCTCCCGGCTTTGTCGAGGAACAGGCAGGCGGCCAACAGATCGGCGGCGCCACCCGGTGAGGCATTCAGTTGCAGCAGTTGTGCGTCCAGCAGGCGCAGCTGACGGCGGCCATCGAGGCTGGCACAGCCACCCGCTTCCAGCACCGCACGAGCGCCAGCCTGGAGGGTTTGCAGGCCTTGTGGGCCGGCGCGCCAGAGCACGCAGGTGTCGCTGAGCGCGGCCATGATCGCCAGCAAGGCATCCAGCCGGGCGTGGCTTTCGCTGGCACCGCTGGCGCGGCTGCGGCGCAGTTGAGGCAGGCCGTGTTCGAGCACGGCCGGGAAACCTTGCTGGGCCTGTTCGCGGGCACCGCTGGCGCCGTAGCGGTGGCGCACCTGGGTACCGTGACTTTCCTGAACAGGGGCTGCCGGGTCGTCGATCAGGGCGATGCGGCCGGCACGGGCGGCAACTGTCAGGGGATCGGCCTTGGCATCGAGCGCTTGCGCGGCCACCAGCAGGCCCAGGGCCCAGATCGCGCCACGATGCGTGTTGATGCCGCCCGTGGTGGCCAGCATGGCTTGTTCGCCTTCGCGCCCAATGCGGCCCAGTTCGGCGCGCAACGGCCGGCCGATCTCGCCATGGGCCTGCGCGGCTTCGGCCATCTGCCGCAGGCAAGGCCACAGGGCCAGCGCCGAGGCGTGCATCAGGGCCAGGCTCATGTCGGTGTGGGCGCCGCTGCTGCGGCGGTCGACCAGGCCGGGTTTGGGGGACAGGTCGGCTTCGTCGATCAGGGCCTCGGTGGCCAGATCGGCCAAGCGCTCAGACAGGGAAAGCTGAGCTTGCTGGGCTGGCCTCTTCGCGGCTGAAGCCGCTCCTACAGGGATCGCGTATGCGGTCATTTACCAGCTCCTGAACCGTGCAGGTGGGTTGTAGAGGCCGCCGGACCACTCCACCAGGTCGGCGATGCTGCGCGCGGCGAGCAGCTCGCGGCTGGCGTCGGTGCGGCGGATGCCGAGGTCTTCGGGCAAGGCGATCAAGCCTTGCTGGCGCAAACGCAAGGTGTCCTTGGGGTCGTGGCGCAGGCCGATGGCAGTGACCCCGGCCACGGCGGCGATCATCTGCTGGCGCTCCTCGAGGCTGCGCGCCTTGTACAGGTAGGCGATGCCTTCTTCGGTCAGCAGGTGGGTGACGTCGTCGCCGTAGATCATCACCGGTGCCAGGGGCATGCCGGCTTTCTTCGCCACCTCCACCGCGTCGAGGGTTTCGACAAAGGTGGGTTTGCCCCCTTCCTGGTAGGTCTCGACCATCTGCACCACCAGCTTGCGGCCACGTTCAAGCATCGTCTCGGGCACGGTCATGTCGAGCCAGGCCGGGGTCGCATGGCGCCGGCCGCGGGGGTCGTGGCCCATGTTCGGCGCCCCACCGAAGCCCGCCAAGCGGCCACGGGTGACGGTCGAGGAATGGCCGTCGCCATCGACCTGCAAGGTGGCGCCGATGAACAGGTCGACTGCGTACTGCCCGGCCAGCTGGCACATCATGCGATTGGAACGCAGCGAGCCATCGCGGCCAGTGAAGAACACATCCGGGCGCTGGGCGATGTAGTCCTCCATGCCCAGCTCGGTGCCAAAGCAGTGCACGCTCTCGACCCAGCCGGTCTCAATGGCCGGGATCAGGGTCGGGTGCGGGTTGAGCGTCCAGTTGCGGCAGATCTTGCCTTTGAGGCCCAGCGACTCACCGTAGGTGGGCAGGATCAGCTCGATGGCGGCGGTGTTGAAGCCGATGCCGTGGTTCAGCGACTGCACCTGGTGTTTCTCGTAGATGCCACGAATCGCCATCATCGCCATCAGCACGTGCACCGGCTTGATATGGCGTGGGTCGCGGGTGAACAGCGGTTCGATGTAGAACGGCTGGTCGGCGACTACCACGAAGTCGACCCAGGACGCTGGAATGTCCACCCGTGGCAGGTCGTCGACGCGGTCCACCAGCTGGTTGACCTGGGCGATCACCAGGCCGTCGCTGAAGGCGGCAGGCTCGACCAGCGCCGGGGTGTCTTCGGTGCTGGGGCCGGTGTACAGGTTGCCGTCGCGATCGGCCATGAAGCCGGCGACCAGCGTGACATTGGGGATCAGGTCGACCAGCAGCCGCGAGTACAACTCGATGTAGGTGTGGATGGCACCGACTTCCAGCAGGCCATCTTCGAGCAGTTGGCCGATACGCAGGCTCTGCGGGCCGGCGAAGGAGAAATCGAGCTTGCGGGCGATACCGCGCTCGAACAGGTCCAAGTGCTCGGCGCGACTGACGCTGGGCATGATCATGTGCAGATCGTGCAGGCGTTCAGGGTCGGCCTTGGCCAGCGAGCGCGAAAGGAAGTCGGCCTGCTTCTGGTTGTTACCTTCGAGCACCACCCGGTCGCCAGGGGCGATCAGCAGTTCGAGGGCTTCGATGATCCGCTCGGTGGGCAGCACCACACCGTCGGCCAGGTGACGGACGCGGTCCAGGCGGCGCTGCTTCTCGGCGCGTCGCCTGGACCATTGCGGCGGTGGATTCTTCGTTATGGTCATTGGGTGACTCCACGGGTTCGCTGTCGTGGGGGCACAGTAGGGCGAGCAGGATTAGGGGATCAATCAAGCAGGAGGGTTGATCGTTACGGTCAGGGTAATGAATGGGGTTGAAGGTGTATGGCGATGGTCATGCATCGGTTTTGAGATCGAGCGCCGCGCGGGCGGCGCTCGATCTCACAGGCGCTGCAGCGCCCAAGCCAGGAACAACTCAAGGCATAAACGCACGATCCCCCTGCAGATTTGTCCATTGCGTAAGATAAATTCGCATGCCAGGATCCAGCGATCCTCCAGCGCACTCCAGACTTCACTTGGAAAATCAATAACAAAGCAAGGAGAACGCGATGACCGCGCACGCTCATACCTCGGCAACGGCTCATGTACTGGCCGAGGTCCGCAACCAGATTGGCCACCTCACCCTCAACCGCCCTGCCGGCCTCAATGCCCTGACCCTGGACATGGTGCGCAGCCTGCGCCAGCACTTCGACCAATGGGCCGAAGACCCGCAGGTGCAGGCCGTGGTACTTCGCGGCGAAGGCCCCAAAGGCTTCTGTGCAGGCGGCGACATCCGCTCGTTGCACGACAGCTACAAGGCCGGCGAAACCCTGCACGAGGACTTCTTCGTCGAGGAATACGCCCTGGACCTGGCCATCCACCGCTACCGCAAGCCGGTGCTGGTGCTGATGGACGGCTTTACCCTTGGTGGCGGCATGGGCCTGGCCCAGGGCTGTGACCTGCGCATCGTCACCGAACGCAGCCGCCTGGGCATGCCCGAGGTTGGCATCGGTTACTTCCCGGACGTCGGCGGCAGCTACTTCCTCTCGCGCATCCCGGGCGAACTGGGCACCTACCTGGGCGTCAGCGGCGCCCAGATCCAGGCCGCCGACGCCCTGTACTGCGGGCTGGCCGACTGGTACCTGGCCAGCGACAAGCTTGCCGCACTGGATGAAGGCCTGGATACGCTTCGTTTCGGCGACCACCCGCTCAAGGACCTGCAGAACCTGCTGGCCAGGCTTGGCAGCCAGGTGCTGGACGATGCGCCGCTGGAAAAGCTGCGCCCGGTCATCGACCACTTCTTCGCCCAGCCCGACCTGGCGGCGATCATCGAGCAACTGCGCGCCGTGCGCATCGGCGACAGCCACCCATGGGCGTTGGCGACAGCCGAACAGCTGGAAAGCCGCTCACCGCTGGCCATGGCGGTTACCCTGGAGATGCTGCGCCGCGGTCGCCACCTGGCGCTGGAAGACTGCTTCGCCATGGAGCTGCACATCGACCGCCAGTGGTTCCAGTACGGCGACATCATCGAGGGCGTGCGCGCCCTGGTCATCGACAAGGACAAGCAGCCGCGCTGGAACCCGCCGACCCTGGCTGGGCTGTCGCGCCAGCGGGTCGACCAATTCTTCGAAGGCCTGTGAGCCCGGGAGTACACAGATGCAAGACCTGGAACTGAGCGAAGAACAGATCATGATCCGCGACATGGCCCGGGATTTCGCCCGTGGCGAGATCGCCCCCCATGCCCAGGCCTGGGAAAAGGCCGGCTGGATCGACGATGGCGTGGTGCGCAAGATGGGCGAGCTGGGCCTGCTCGGTATGGTCGTGCCCGAAGAGTTCGGCGGCAGCTACACCGACTACGTGGCCTACGCCCTGGCGGTCGAGGAAATCGCCGCCGGCTGCGGCGCCACCGGCGCGATGATGAGCATCCATAACTCGGTTGGCTGCGGCCCCCTGCTCGCTTACGGCACGCCCGAGCAACAACAGGCCTGGTTGCCGCGCCTGGCCACTGGCGAGGTGATCGGCTGCTTCTGCCTGACCGAGCCACAGGCAGGCTCTGAAGCGCACAACCTGCGCACCCGCGCCGAGCTGGTCAATGGCGAATGGGTCATCAATGGGTCCAAACAGTTCGTCAGCAACGCCCGCCGTGCCGGGCTGGCCATCGTCTTCGCCGTCACCGATCCGGAGCTGGGCAAGAAGGGCCTGTCGGCCTTCCTGGTGCCCACCGACAACCCGGGCTTCAAGGTTGACCGCAGCGAACACAAGATGGGCATCCGCGCCTCCGACACTTGCGCGGTGACCTTCGACAACTGCCGCATTCCGGCGGCCAACATCCTCGGCGAGCGTGGCAAGGGCCTGGCCATCGCCCTGTCCAACCTCGAAGGCGGCCGCATCGGCATTGCCGCCCAGGCCCTGGGCATCGCCCGTGCGGCGTTCGAGGCGGCGCTGGTGTACTCGCGTGACCGCATCCAGTTCGGCAAGCCGATCAACGAGCACCAGAGCATCGCCAACCTGCTGGCCGACATGCAGGTGCAGGTGAATGCTGCGCGGTTGCTGATCCTGCACGCCGCGCGGCTGCGCACGGCAGGCAAGCCATGCCTGTCGGAGGCTTCGCAGGCCAAGCTGTTCGCCTCGGAAATGGCCGAGCGGGTGTGCTCGATGGCGATCCAGGTGCACGGCGGGTATGGCTATCTGGAGGACTACCCGGTCGAGCGCTACTACCGCGATGCGCGTATTACCCAGATCTACGAGGGGTCGAGCGAGATCCAGCGCATGCTGATCGCACGAGAGCTCAAGCATTATAGCGTGTAACTCTGGGGGCGCTACGCGCCCCTTTCGCGACACAAGGCCGCTCCTACAGGGCGCTGCCTGAAGGTTTCTGAAGGCAGCTCGCCAAACCGCTGGCGATACACTTCGGAGAACCGCCCGAGGTGCAGGAAGCCGTAATCCATGGCCAGCTCGGTCACGCTGCGCACCGCGCAGCTGCCATCGCTCAGGCACGCATGCACCCGCTCAAGCTTGCGCTGGCGCACGTACTGCTTGGGCGTGGTGCCCAGCTGGCGATCGAACAGCGCATACAGCGAACGCAGGCTCATGCAAGCCTGCTCCGCCAGTGCCTCTGCGGTCAGCTCCAGCTTGAGGTTGCGCTCGATGTAATCGAGGATCCGCTCCAGGCTCGCACCGGGCGTGCCCAAACTTTCGCGGCGGATGTTGGTGCTCATCAGGGTCATCAGTTTGCTGGCAACGATCTGGCTGTAGTGCCCCTGCACCCGCGGCAACGAATCACTGACCTCGGCTTCGTGGCAGACCATGGCCAGCAGGTTGACGAAGCCATCGAGCTCCTCTAGCCGGTAGTGGTTGCGCAGGAAGCGCACGCCACCGTCCGGCCGTTGCCAGCGCTGCTCGTCGCAGATGGTGTCGAGCAGGCGGGTCGGCACCTTGAGGATGAATTTCTCGCAGTCTTCGGAATAGGTCAGGTCGACCGGGTCATCCGGGTTGATCAGCAGCAGTTCGCCCGGCACCAGGTGGTGCTCGCGCTGGTGCCCGCGCCACAGGCAGTTGCCGTTGAGCAGCACTTGCAGGTGGTAGATGGTTTCCAGCGCCGGCGAAGTAACCCGTACGCTGCCGCCGTAGCTGATGCGGCACAGGTCGAGTTCGGCGAGCTTGCGGTGGCTCAGGCTGGCCTGTGGGTGTGTGGTACGCGACAGGCCGATGCAGTGCTGGCCGACGTGCTGGTTGACGTAGTCGGACACCGCATAGGGGTCGGCGTGATGGAACACGCTACTGCGCTCGCTCAGCAGGCGGCTTTCCATAGGCTAGGCACTCGGCATCGTTATTGTTCTGGGCGCCGCTTCCTACTGGCCCTGAGCCCGTGGTTGCGGTCGTTTACGGTCATTCTATCGGGCCAGGGTCAAGGTTCCGGGGGCAGCTGACCACTGGCGCGTAAGCGACACACTAAGCAAAAAGGCGGGGGTTGGGCAATGAGATGTTCGGATTGGGCGGGCGAATAGCGGACAGAGAACTGGTGGATGACGGGCGATAATCGAACAGGTTTGGGAATTTGTGTTGCCTGTACTGGCCTCTTCGCGGGCACGCCCGCTCCCACAGGGACCGCGCAAGCCTGAAGCTGACGCTATTCCTGTGGGAGCGGGCATGCCCGCGAAGAGGCCAGTACAGGCAACATCACAACATCAGTGAACCGCGACTTCCTGCCGGCCTGCCCAACCCTGGCTACGTGCGCGGAACTGCCTTGGGGCAATAGCGAACAACTCGCGAAAGCGCCGGTAGAAATGCGGAAAACTCACAAACCCGCTGGCCACTGCTACCTCGGTCAGCGACTTGCTGGTGTGCTGCAGCAACTGCCGCGCGTGAGTCAGGCGCAGCTCCAGGTAATAGCGCGGCGGCGTGGCCTGTACATGGCGGCGGAACAGGCGCTCCAGGTGGCGACGCGACAAGCCCGCATGCTCGGCAATTTCATCAATACCGATTGGATCTTCAATATTCGCGTGCATCAGCTCCAGTGCCAGTCTTACCCCACGCGGCAGGCTAGGGTCGACTTCCGGCGCAGTTGAAGGCACGTCGCTCAACATCCGCGAACGGTCACAGGCGAGCATCTGCTCCACCGCCCGGCGCAGGCCCTCGCCGCCCTTGAACTCGAGCATGGCCAGCATCATGTCCAGCGCACTGCTGGCCCCGGCGCAGCTCATCCGCCGGCTGTCGAGCATGTGTGCCTGGCGGCTGACGCGGACCTTGGGGAACAACTCGCTCATCATCGCCCGGCCATCCGGGTGGAAAGCGCAGTCATGGTCGTTGAGCAGCCCGGCTTCCGCCAAGAAGTAGGCGCCATTCCACAACCCGCCGAGCTGGCAACCCAGGTGGTCGGCCTGGCGCAACTTGCTTCGCAGCAGCGCCGATGCTTCCAGGCGTACGCGGAATCCTCCGCAAACCAGCAGACAGTCGAGCCCCTGCACATCCAGCTCGGCAAGCGCGGTGTTTACTGGCAGCGCGATGCCAAGGTCACTCATCACCTGCGCGCCCTCGCCCACCACCTGGATGTCGAACAGCGGCGTGGCGCTCATCAGGTTGGCGGTGACCAGGCTGTCCATGGCGGCGGTAAAGGCCATCATCGAGAAGTGCTCGCGCAGGACGAAGGCCACGCGGCGGCATGGCAGGCCCAAAGTGGTGCGGCCGGCGGGGTCGAGGTGGGCCAGGTTGGCGTTCTTGAGGATGCTTTCGAAATGGCTCATGGCGGTGACTCAACGGCGGAAAATCTAGGTGACCCCATCGCGGGACAAGCCCGCTCCTACACGATTTTTGTAGGAGCGGGCTCGTCCCGCGATGGGGTCAACATTGATGGAACAGGATTACTTGCTGGCCTGGGTAGCCGCAGCGCGGGAGGCCTGTAGCCACTGGTCGAACTGCTGACGGTGCGCTTCGACCCACTCCTTGGCATGGCGGGTGATGTCGGCTGGCTTCTTCTCGCCCTTCTGCATCTTCAGGTTCTGGTTGCTCTCGTCATCGGTGCTGATCTGCACCAGCGACAGGAACTTCTCTGCGGCCGGGTTCTTCTTGGCAAAGTCTTTGTTCAGCACCGCCACCACCTTGTCGATGGCAAAGCCGAGGTTCTTGCCGTGGTACATGGTATCGACGTCATTGTTGCCGTCTGGCAGGTCGGTTTTCGGCACTTCCAGCCAGACCACGTCCTTGCCCTCGACCAGCACGCTGGCGATCCACTGCGGCACCCAGGTGAAGTACAGGATCGGCTTGCCTTCCTTGTAGCGGGTGATGGTGTCGGCCATCAGCGCGAAGTACGAACCCTGGTTGACGGTGACGGTCTTGCCCAGGTCGTAGGCCTTCATGTGGTGGGCGATCACCAGCTCGCAGCCCCAGCCCGGGTTGCAGCCGGTCATGTCGGCCTTGCCGTCGCCGTCGGTGTCGAACAGCTTGGCGATCTCGGGTTTCTTCAGGTCGGTGATGTACTTGATGTTGTATTGGTCGGCGGTCTTCTTGTCGATCAGGTAGCCTTGGGCGACGCCCGGCAGAATGTTGCCGGTCTTGACCATCACATCATCACCGCCGGCCTGCTGGTAGAACTTGTCGTGGAGCTTTTCCCACAGGTGCACGGTGAAGTCGGCGTCGCCGTTGGCCAACGCCACCATCATCACGCCGTACTCGGTCTCCTTCGGCTCCTGCACGTTGTAGCCCAGTTCGCGCAGGCCCTCCATGGCGACCTCGCCACGGAAGCGTTCTTCGGCGATGGAGGGGAAGATCGGGGTGACCTTGACCCCTTCTCCCGGCTTTTCGGCCGAGGCATGGGCGCACAGCGCGGCGGTTACCAGAGTCAGCGCCGTGGCGCATTTGAGGATGCTGCGGGAGAACTTGGATTCGTGCATCGTCGCTTACCTTCTTCTGATTTTTATCTTCAAGTGCGGCAGATCGAATGTATCCAGGGAAAAGCTCAGGCGGTCTTGCGCCGCCCTTGCGGTTGCGCCGCGCCGCACAGGCGCAGTACCACGCCCACTGGCCCGGTGTGGTACCAGCGCAGGCTCGGGTCGGCACTGGTGCGCGCGCCCATGGCCTGGGTCAGGCGGTCGAGGAAGATCGCCAGCAGCACCAGGCCGACGCCGCCGACGGTGGCCAGGCCCATGTCCAGGCGGCCGATGCCGCGCAGCACCATCTGGCCCAGGCCGCCCACCGAGATCATCGAGGCGATCACCACCATCGACAGCGACAGCATCAGGGTCTGGTTGAGGCCGGCCATGATGGTTGAGGTGGCCAGCGGCAGCTGCACGCGGGTCAGCATCTGCCGCGGGGTGCAGCCGAAGGCACGGGCGGCTTCGATCTTGTCTTCCGGGACCTGGCGGATGCCGAGGTTGGTCAGGCGCACCAGCGGCGGCAGCGCAAATACGATGGTCACCAGTACACCTGGTACGTTACCGATGCCGAACAGCATCACCACCGGCACCAGGTAAACGAACGCCGGCAGGGTCTGCATGGCGTCGAGCAAGGGCCGGATGATGCTTTCCAGGCGGTTGCTGCGGGCGCAGACGATGCCCAGCGGGATGCCGATCACCGCGCAGAAGAACACCGAGGTCAGCACCAGCGCCAGGGTGGTCATCGACTCGGCCCACACGCCAATAAGGCCGAGCAGAGTCAAGGTGACGAAGCACAGCAGCGCCATGCGCTTGCCCGCCAGCTGCCAACCGAGCAGCGACGAGAGGATGATGCCGATGGTTGGCGGGATGCTCTGCAAGGTGAATTCGATGCCGTTGAGCACCTGGTCGATCGGCCAGCGAATGGCGCGGAACACCTCGCGGAAGTTGTGCACGAGGAAGTTGAGGGTTGCGGTGACCCAGTCACCCAGGGGGATGGTGGCCGCCTGGAACGGATCGAGAAGGCTGAATTCGGACATGAGGGCTTACCTCTTTCTTGTACTTAGTGACGGCTCAGGGTCTGCAGCAGCTCGTTTTTCGACACGGTGCCCTTGAAGGCCCCCTGGCGGTCGAGCACCGGCACCGGATACGGCAGGTCGGCCGCAATGCCCAGTACCTCGTGCAGTGGCGTATCGGTGTACACCGGCTGCTGCTCGTGCAGGCTGTAGCGTTCACTGGCGCTGGCGCCGTTGGCATCGGTGTCGACCACGCCGAGCAATTGCCCGCGATCATCGACCAGATAGCCGAATGGCACACCGGCCTGGAAGCTCGGCGCCTTGCCATTGACCTTGCACACCACGGCCGGGTCGAACTTGGCCAGGTCTCCGGCCTTGAGCACCCGCGAGCTGTCGAAGCTCTTGAAGAAGGTACGCACGTAATCGTTCGCCGGCTGGTTGATCAGCTCTTGCGGGGTGCCGATCTGCACCACCCGCCCGCCTTCCATGATCGCGATGCGATGGCCGATGCGGATGGCTTCTTCGATGTCGTGGGAAATGAAGATGATGGTGCGCTGCTGCTCGGCCTGCAGGCGCATCAGCTCGCCCTGCATCTCGCTGCGGATCAGCGGGTCGAGGGCGGAAAATGCCTCGTCCATCAGCAGGATCGTCGGGTCGTTGGCCAGCGCCCGGGCCAGGCCCACGCGCTGCTGCATGCCGCCGGAGAGCTGGTGCGGGTAGCTGTGCTCGTGGCCGGCCAGGCCCACCTGGCTCAGCGCTTCCCGGGCACGGCTGTGGCGCTCGGCTTCGGGCACACCTGCGATTTCAAGGCCAAAGGCGGTGTTTTCCAGCACGCTCATGTGCGGCATCAGGGCGAAGGACTGGAACACCATGCCCATTTCCTTGCGGCGCACGTCGAGCAGGGCTTTGTCGGAGAGCCCGGTGATTTCCTTGCCGTTGAGGTGGATGCTGCCGGAGGTGGGTTCGATCAGGCGGTTGAACAGCCGCACCATGGTCGACTTGCCCGAACCGGACAGGCCCATGATGACGAAGATCTCGCCACGCTTGACGGAAAAGCTTGCATCGAACACGCCGACGACGTGGCCGGTCTTGCTGAAGATTTCGTTCTTGTCGGCACCCTTGCGGAGCATCTCCATGGCCATGTCGGGGTTGGGCCCGAAAACCTTGAAGATGTTTTTTACCGAAAGAATCTCATCGGCATGGCTCATACGACCCTCTTTATTATGCTTATTAACCAATCTTTGAACATCGCACTTTCAATAAGGCGGGTAGAGATCAGTGCGAGTACGCTTGGCAGTCCGTTCAAATTCGAACGTGAGTCAAAACCGGCACGCAGAATGTCCTGCTTCAAAATTATTCGACATCGCTGTCGCGAATGCCGCGCCGTGTGGGTTTTACGTTAGGCCCTGATCCAGAGCTGGTCCAACGACATTTGTATCGCCCAAACCATTACCTGAAGTTATCAATCGGCCTGCGAGCACGGTGCTAGACCGCTGCTGCATTTACCCACGGCCCCTTTACACGCTAGAGTGATTCACTTGGCTAGACGAAGGACCGCCCTCCACCACCATGGTCAGACACTCCGAACCCGATCAGACGCTGATCAAGATGCCGTCGTTGCGCGCCGTGAAAGTCTTCGTCGCCGCCGCCAAGTACCAGAACTTCACCCGTGCCGCCGAGGCCCTGTGCGTCACCCAGGCCGCCGTCAGCCGGCAGATCCGCGAGCTGGAAACGTACCTGGGCGCCGAGTTGTTCACCCGGGTGGGCCGGGCGGTGGAGCTGACCGTGGCCGGTTCGATCTTCTTTGATGCGGTGCAGTTGTCGTTCGTCAACATCTCCCAGGCCGCCGAGCGCATCCGCAGCAACACCAACACCCGGCATGTGGTCACCCTGTGCTGCTCGCCAGCGTTTGCCGCGTTATGGATGGGGCCGCGCATGCCCAGGTTCCTCGACGAACACCCGGACATCGACATCAACCTGGTGACCACGCAGAACTTCCTGTCGATGGAGCCCGGGGTGCGCCCGGACATCTACATTACCAAGCTGGGCAAGGTGCAGGCGGGCTACAGTTCGCACCCGCTCAACCATGACGTGATCTACCCGGTGTGCACGCCACAGTACCTGGCCACGCACCCCGAGCTGCGCACGCTGGAGGGCCTGCGCGACGGCACGCTGCTCAACCTCACCCCCTATGGCCGCTCGCAAGTGGCGGAGCATGTCGACTGGAATGTCTGGCTGGCGCTGCATGATGTCGACCTGAAGAGCCGCGCCAGCACGGCGCCGCACTTTTTCAATGCCAACGACTACAACCTGCTGGTGCAACTGGCGCTGAACAATCAAGGCGTGGCGCTGGGTTGGCATCACCTGATCGCCCCGCTGGTGGCCCAGGGCCTGCTGGTGCGGCCGGTGGAACAGGAACTGGTGCTCAAGGACACCTTCCATTTCCTGGCCTTCAACGAGGAAAAGGAGCACGACTCCAGTTGCCGGCGTTTGCGCGAATGGTTGCTGCAGGAGTTTCAGCCGTTGCTGGAGCAGCTGCGTAACGCGCGATAGCGTCCAGAAACAGCCTGCAAACAAGCAGGCCCACCGCTCGGTAACTTTTCCGACATCAACCCCCGCGCATCTGTTAAAAACCCGCCATGTCTACCCTCTTCCTCACTCACCTGCGCCGCCGCTGGCTCACCTGGTTGTGCGTCACGCTGATGGTCATCGGCCTGCCCGCTGGCTGCGCGATGCTGCAGCACAAGGAGCGCGAGCTGCTGTTTCGCATCGAGCCCGGCCAGGCCAGCTGGTTCCACGGCCTGCCCAACGACGTGCAGGAACTGGACCTGCGCCCACGCAGCTTCACCGACAACCAGAGCCTGCATGCCTGGTGGTGGCCGGCCAAACGCGCCGGTGCACCGGCCATCCTCTACCTGCATGGCGTGCGCTGGAACCTCACCGGCCAGCTGTTCCGCATCGAGCAGCTGCATGCGATGGGCTATTCGGTGCTGGCCGTGGACTACCGCGGTTTCGGCCAGAGCCGCGGCGGCCTGCCTTCCGAAGCCACGGTCTACGAGGATGCGCGCATTGCCTGGGAGCGCTTCGCGCAGTTGCAGCCTGACCCCGGCAAGCGCCTGATCTTCGGCCATTCGCTCGGCGGCGCCGTGGCTGTCGAACTGGCCGCCGAGCTGGCCGGCCAGGCGCGGAAGGATGGCAGTGCCGCACCGGCGCGTGGCTTGATCCTGGAGTCGACCTTCACATCGCTGGGCGATGCGGCAGCGGCTGTTGCCAATACCTCACTGCCGGTGCGCTGGTTGATGTCGCAGAAGTTCGATTCGCTCGACAAGATCAAGGATGTCGGCCTGCCTGTGCTGCTGGTGCATGGGCTGGATGATCAATTCGTGCCGCCGCGCTTCAGCCAGGCGCTGTTCGATGCCGCGCAACAGCCCAAGACCCTGCTGTTGATACCGGGGGCAACCCACAACAACAGCATGAGCCTTGCGGGGCAACGTTACAGACGAGCCATTCAGGCATTGCTTTGAAGTCACTGCACCGGCAGAAAGTTCATCAACAATAAGCTCTGCGCATAATTCAGCCCGATCCGCCGATAGCGCTCATCCAGTAACTCCGCCAGCAAGTCCAGCCGCGCCACGATCTTGCCGAACTCCACGGCGAAACTCAGGTTGCTGCCCTCCTCCGAAATCTCGTTGGAGAACAGCAACAGCACCCCGTTGGAATCCTGCCGCTGGCTGAGCATCCACGTTGCCTTTTCGATATTGCGCGCCGCGTTGTTGACGAACAGGGGGTCGATGGTATCGGTCATGTAGAACTCGGTGCGCCCGCCGTGCGCGGTGATCAGCATGCTGCCGATGGCGTAGATGAAGGCGCCGACCCGGTCGCCGCGGAACTCCGGGCTCAGGGCATAACTCAGGGCGGCAAGGTCGCGGCGGTTGCCCAGCTGCGGCAAAGGCTGGCGCTGTTCGATGGCGATGCGGATCTGCCGCTCGGCCGTGGCGGCGTCCAGGTAGCCGGACATTTTCCACTGGTTGGGGTTGCGCAGGTACAGCTTGTTCATCAGCAAGTACAAGCTCTGTAGGTTGTCGCGCATGGCCAGCGTGGCCATGCGGTCGACGCTGGTCTGGAACAACTCGCTGGGCTTGCCGTTGCCAAACTGGCTGACGATGTCGTGGCCTTGCTGCTGACTGCAGCCGGCCAGGGCCATGAGGGTGCCCGCAAGCAGCAGGCTAGAGAGGATTCGGGAATTGCTTGCAACCATCGGCACCGGTTCGGAATCGGCGGCCGCGCTGGGGGTCGGCGCGGCCTGGCCAAACATAGAGCCCGGAAATCAGAAAAAGTGCGGTGATTGCAGATTTTGGACGCCTGTACTGGCCTCTTCGCGGGTAAACCCGCTCCCACAGGGACTGCACAGTATTCAGACGCTGTGGTGTACCTGTGGGAGCGGGTTTACCCGCGAAGAGGCCGGTACAGGCAACCCATCAATCACATGGCGTGGCGCAACATCTCCACAACCTGTGCATGCAGCGCTGGGTCGCCACAGGCCACCACACAGCCGCCATTCTGCGCACTGCTGCCATCCCACGCAGTAATCACCCCGCCCGCCCCTTCGATGATCGGCATCAGCGCCTGCACGTCATACGGCTGCAGGCTGGCCTCGACGATCACATCGACGAAGCCCGAAGCCAGCATGCAGTAGGCATAGCAATCACCACCGTAACGCATCAGCCGCGCCTTGCCAGCCACAGCCTCGAACGCCGCCTTGCGCTGGGCGGTGTCGAACATGTCAGGCGTGGTACACATCAGCGTGGCCGAAGCCAGGTCGGTGCAGGCACGCGTTTTCAACGGTGTGCCGCTGCGCCAGGCGCCTGCCGGGGTACCGACAAAGCGTTCGCCAGTGAACGGCTGGTTCATCACGCCGACTACCGGGCGGGTACCGTCGTTCAGGGCGATCAACGTGCCCCACAGCGGCAGGCCGGTGATGAACGCACGGGTGCCGTCGATCGGGTCGAGCACCCAGGTCAGCGGGCTGCTGCCTACCGCCACGCCGGCTTCCTCACCGAGAATGCCGTGCTCCGGGTAGCGCGCCTGGATCAGCTCGCGCATGGCATCCTCGGCCGCCTTGTCTGCCACGGTCACCGGGTCATACAGGCGCCCGCCCTTGTCCTCAACCTCCAGGCTGGCGCGAAAGTACGGCTTGATCGCCAGCGCAGCGGCATCGGCCAGCTGCTCGGCGAAGGCTTGGAATTCGCCGATCTGTTCAGCGCTCAGGGACATGGGGCAGGCCTCGTGGAAAATGTCGGGGCTGCATCATACCCGACAACCCGCGCGCCAGTAGACGCCTGCGAACAAGCGCCATTATTCTGCCATTATTGCCGCTTCATTTAACGGTCACTCAATCGTTGTACTAGGATAGCAAGCAGCTCCCGCGGCAGGCCGAGGATGCTGGCCGACAGCCAGGCGGGATCCGCACCACCGGACCTCATGGATGACACGATGAATTCGCACTTGCTCTACCCACAGATCGGCAAAGTCATTGCCAGCACCGGCAGCCGTCAGTTCCCGCGCATGCTGCACGACCTGATCCAGGCCCACCTGACCATCGATGCCATGCAGATTCGCCAGGTGCCGGTGGCAGCGCTCGAGCCTCAGGCGCCAGATGCGCTGGTCATTGAAACGGTGTTTTCCTCGGAGCACCCCCCTGAAGGTGACTTCAACGATCCGGCGCGCCTGCACTCGATCCGCCGCCAGGGTGACCCGCGCTATGAGATCCAGGTGCTGCGCGCCGCTGCCAAGTTCTCGGCAACCGAACGCAGCAGCCTCGACGCGATCTCCCCTTTGCTGTTGCCAATGCTCGACAAACATATCAGGGCCCTGCAACCGAACCCCGTGCGCAGCTCGCCGGAAAGCCTCGAGGCGCGTTTTCTGGAGCGAATCGCCCATAGCGGGTTGAAGCTGTCGGCGCGAGAGTGCCAGGTGTGCCTGGGGTTGCTGGCCGGGCACACGGCGCCGGAACAGGCCGAGCGGCTGAAGCTGAAGGTCAATACCGTGGAGAGCTACCTGCGCCGGGCGGCGATCAAGCTGGGGATCAGCGGGCGGCATTCGTTGATGCGTTGGATGTATGCCAAGGCCTGAATCTTTTTAGCCTGTGCCGGCCCTTTCGCGGGGCAAGCCCGCTCCTACAGGTTTACCGCAGCCTCTGTAGGAACGGGCTTGCCCCGCGAAAGGGCCGGCACAGGCTAACCTCAATCCCTGGCCAACGCCTCGATCGGATCAAGCCGCGCCGCGTTCCTTGCGGGCACGAACCCGAACACCACGCCGATCAAGGTCGAGCAGGCAAAGGCCATGACGATCGACGCCGGCGAGAACACCATCTCCCACTGTTTCACGAACAGCTCGAACAGATAGCCGATCCCATACGACAGCCCGATCCCCACCACTCCGCCAAACAGGCAGACCATCACCGCCTCCACCAGAAACTGCTGGCGAATGTCCGACTGCCGCGCCCCCACCGCCATGCGGATGCCGATCTCGCGGGTGCGCTCGGTCACCGACACCAGCATGATGTTCATCACCCCGATACCGCCCACCACCAGCGAAATCACCGCAATCAGCGACAGCAGCAGGGTCAGCGAGCGGCTGGTCTTCTGCACCGTCTGCATGATGCTGTCGAGGTTGTTGGTGAAGAAGTCCTTGGTGCCGTGGCGCTGCAACATGACCTTGGTCACCTCCTCTTCCACCCGCTTGCTCGGCACGCCGTCCTTGATACGCACGCTGATACTGTCCAGGTGACGCTGGCCGAGCACGCGTCCGGCTGCGGTTTCGTAGGGTACCCAGATGTTCAGCTGGTTGCTGGCGACGAACAGGTTCTTGTTCTCGGCCGTGACACCGATCACCGTGCAAGGCAGGTTGCCGACCAGGATCACCTGCCCCAACGGGTCGACATTGCTGCCGAACAGGCGCTTGCGGGTATTGTGATCGATCACCACCACCTGGGCCTGGCGCCGGGCGTCGTCGGCGCTGAACACGATGCCCGCGGCCAACGGAATGTTGCGCACCTGGAAATAGTGCTCGCTGACCCCGTTGAGTTGCACGTCGACATCCAGGTTGCGGTAGCGCACCAGGGTGCTCTGGCCGATCACCGGGGTGGCGCTGTCCACGTAATACAGCGCATTCAGCGCCGCCACGTCGGCCGGTAGCAGGGTCTCGATGGTCTTGGCCCTGCTGTCGCCGAAGTTGCTGCCCGAATAGATGTCGATGGTGTTGCTGCCGATTGCCTGGATGTCCTTGAGCACGTAGCCCTTGGCACCTTCGCCGATGGCCGAGATGGACACCACCGAGGTGATGCCGATGACGATCCCGAGCATAGTCAGCAAGGTGCGCATGCGGTGCGAGACCAGTGCGATCCAGGCCATCTTGAACGCCTCGCGAAACATCCCCAGGCTGGCCACCAGGCGCCGAGTGGCGTGCGCCTTCGGCGCAGGCTCCGCAACCAGTGCGGGCAAGGCCTCGCGGGCGTTGCTGCGGTCGCTGATGATCTGCCCGTCGCTGACCTCGATGATCCGTTCGGCGTGGGCGGCAACCTTGGGGTCATGGGTGACCAGAATCACCGTGTGCCCGGCGCCATGCAGTTCCAGCAGGATGTTCATCACCTCCTTGCCACTGGCAGTGTCCAGGGCGCCGGTCGGTTCGTCGGCGAGGATCACTTGGCCACCGTTCATCAGCGCCCGGCAGATACTCACCCGCTGTTGCTGGCCACCGGAGAGCTGGCTGGGGCGGTGCTCGAGGTGGCCGGCCAGGCCCAGACGTGTCAGCAGCTCGCGCGCCCGCTGGTGGCGCTGGCCCTGGGGCAAGCCGGCATAAACGGCCGGGATCTCGACGTTGTGCAGGGCATCCAGGTGCGGCAGCAGGTGGTAGCGCTGGAAGATGAAACCGAAGTGGTCGCGGCGCAGTGCGGCCAGTGCATCGTCGTCCAGTTCGCGGGTTTCCTGGCCGCCGACCTGGTAGCTGCCGCTGCTGGCGTTATCCAGGCAACCGAGGATGTTCATCAGGGTCGACTTGCCCGAGCCGGATGCGCCGATGATCGCCACCAGCTCGCCGCTGCGGATCTGCAGGTCGATGCCCTTGAGCGCGTGGAACTCGCGGTCGCCGGCAAGAAAGCTGCGGGTCACCCCCTGCAGGCACAGCAAGGGCTCGCCCTGGCCGCTGGCGACTGCCAGGTGCGGGGTCAGCTCGACAGTCATGTTCATGCTCAAGCCCCTGCTTCGCCGGATACTGGCTCGCCGATCACCACCCGGTCACCTTCGGCCAGGCCGTCCTTGATCTGCACCTTGACGTTGTTGTTGATGCCGGTCTGCACATTACGCACCTGGGCAAAACCCTTGGCATCGAGCACCCGTACCGGGAAGCTGCCATCGCCATTGCGCAGGCCCAGCGCCGCCACCGGCATGGTCAGCACGCCCTCGGCGGTGTCCAGAACGATGTGCACCTGGGCGGTCATCGAGATGCGCAGACGGTGGTCGGGGTTGGGCACTTCGAACAGGGCGTTGTAAAACACCGCGCCCTTGGGTTTGGTGCTGCTGCCGTCGCTCTTGTCGGTGCTTTGCGCGTAGTTCTGCGGCGCGGGCTCGGTGCCGCGCAGCTTGGCGTAGTAGCGCTTGTCCTCGCCGAGGATGGTGAAGTACACCTCCTGGCCGGGGGTGATGTGGATCACGTCGGCTTCGGAGACCTGCGCCTTGACCGTCATGGTGTCGAGGTCGGCGAGCTTGAGCAGCACCGGCGCCAGCTGGTTGGCAATCACGGTCTGCCCTTCCTGGGTGACTATGCCCACCACATGGCCGGTGATCGGTGCGTTAATGCGGGTATAGCCAAGGTTGACCTTGGCCGTGTCGATCTCCACCCGGGCGCTCTGGATCTGCGCGTCCAGCGAACGCACCGAGGCCTGTTTCACCTCGTAATCCGATTCGGCGTTTTCGAAGTCCTGGCGCGACACCGACTCATCGGACTGTAGCTCACGGTAGCGCTCGTACACACGCTTGGCCTGGCGCAGCTGGGCTTGGGTCGAACGTTTTTCGGCTTGCAGTTTTTCCTCGTCGACCTCGGCCTGGCGCAAGGTATTGCGCAACACCAGCGGGTCGATCTCGGCCAGCCACTGGCCCTGGCTGACCTTGTCGCCGAGCTTGACCTTGAGCGATTTGAGCTGCCCGGAGACCTGGGCACCGACGTCCACCTGCTTGATGCCCTCGAGCATGCCGGTGGCGAGCACCGCGTTCTCGATGTCGCCCTTCTCCACCGTGGCAACGATGTACTGCGGCGGCTTGGCCGGGGCCTGGATGGCATACAGGCTGATGCCGGCGACCAGGGCCACGGCGGCGCCGAGGCTGAACTTGCGGAATCTGGACTTATCCATGAACACTCACTTCCAATGAATTCTCATCAAGCCAATGGGGCTGCGGTGCAGCCCCACGGAATTACGGGGTCACCTTGCCGAGCTGCAGCGCCTGGCCGTCGTGCCACCAGGCCGCGAGGCTGAACACATCCGGGACCTTGAGGATGCTGAAGTGGTCGCCCGGCCCCTGCCACAGCGCCAATTGCGGCATCAGCGCCTGCCAGCCGGTTTGCATCGCTGCCTGTTCACGAGCGTTGCCGGCCGCGTCCAGGCTCGGGTCGTCCACCAGCACCAGCCCTGCTGGCCCGCTGTAGTTCATGCGCGGCTGGTAGCGGGTACGCAGCGCCGTGGCGAAGGTCCGCACCGTGCCATCCAGCGCCCGCGGCGCCGAGCGGGCCGGCAGCAGGCCGATGCGTACCATGCCCGCGTGCAGCTGGCGCAATTGCTCGTCGTCGCTGGCCTGGGCGAAAGCCTGCGGCTCGATGCCCAAGGCCTTGCCGGTGGACAATTGCAGCGCGTGAATCAGCTTCTCCAGCGCCTCGCCGAAGGTGTAAGGCCTGCCACATGAGCCCGCCTCGCCCGGCGCCTCGCTGTCGATCAGGGTCAGCGAACGCACCTGGCGCCCCTTGGCCTCGAAACGCGCCGCCATGGCGTGCGCGACCCAGCCCCCGAACGAATGGCCGACCAGGTTCAGCGGCCCTTGCGGGTACAAGTCTTCGATGGCCTGCACGTGGCAGTCGGCGGCAGCCTCCACGGCACCGTGCGGCACCCGGCTGCCATCCAGGCCCCGCGCCTGCAGGCCGTACAGTGGCCAGTCCGGGCCCAGCGCTTCGGCCAAGCCGATGAAGCTGGTGACGCTGTCGCCGGCACCGGGCACGCAGAACAGCGGGGCATGGCCCGGCTGCCCGCTCTGGATCGCGACCAACGGCTGATAGGCCGGCTGCTCGGCAGGCACCTGCAGCTGATCGAGCGCCCGGGCGATCGCCTCTCCCAGCGTTGCAACGTGGGGGGCCTGCATCATGCTGCGGTGATCGCCGGGGACGCCGACTTCGAGCAGCACCTGGCCCGGCAATGTCTCGCGCCAGCCCAGGCTCGCCAAGCTGTCGCTGCCTTGCTCGGCGCGGAACAGGTGCACCGGTATGTCCAGTGGCGCCAGGCGGTAATGGGCCATGGCATGACCGTGGGCCAGTTCACGCTCGAAGTAGTCGCGTAGCTGCACATCGCTCATGCTCGACCACAGGCCGTAGAGCAGATGGTGTTCGCGGCAGCTGGCGAGCAGGCTGGCGAAATCGCTTTGCCGGGCCTCCAGACGCTGCAGTTGCGCCAGCGGCGCGGTCCCGGCCTCGCCCTGGGTGCGCCAGAAGCTGTTGCAGGTGAGCAGCAGCTGGTTTTCCAGGGCGCGCGGGCCTTGCCAGCGGGCCTTGCCCTGGTCGGCCAGGCGGGGCACGTAGGTGTCGATCAGGCCGAGGAACTCGACCCCCTCGTCCGCACCCAGCAGCTGGTTGGCCATTTCGAAGGCCAGCACGCCACCGAACGACCAACCGGCCAGGCGATACGGGCCACGGGGCTGGACCTTGCGCAGCTGCGCGATCTGGTAGCGTGCCAGGCACTCCAGCGTGCGCGGTTGTGCTTCACCACCGGGAATACCCGGCAGGCCGTAGATCGGGAAGTCGCCTGTTAGGTGCTGGCCCAGCACCGGGAAGTAGAAGTCCAGGCCGGTGAATTCGTGGACGAGGAACAGCGGCGCCTGTGAACCGCTGGCGCGTACCGTGACAACGGTCTGCGCGTGTCCGTTGCGGCTGGCATCCAGATGCCGGGCCAGTGCCGCCACGCTGGGCTGCTGGAACACGTCGTTGATTGCGGCCGCCAGGCCGGCTTTGCCAAGTTTGTCGATCAGGCGAATCGCAGCCAGGGAATGGCCACCCAGTTCGAAGAAGTTGTCGTGGCGCCCTACCCGTTCCACACCCAGCAGCTCGCACCAGATGCCGGCCAGCAGGGTTTCGGTGTCGCCTTCTGGTGCTTCATAAGGGCGGTCCTGAAGGGCGTCGGGTGCCGGCAGCGCCTTGCGGTCGAGCTTGCCGTTGGGGCTCAGCGGCAAGGCGTCGAGGTACATGAACTGCGCCGGGACCATGAACTCCGGCAGGTGCGCGAGCAGTGCCGTGCGCAGGGCTTCCACGGTTTGCGCTGTGCCGGTGTAGTAGGCGATCAGGCGCTGGTCGCGGGCGATCACCACGGCTTCCTTGATGCCATCGATGGCAGTCAGGCCGGCCTGGATCTCACCCAGTTCGATGCGCAGGCCGCGGATTTTCACCTGATCGTCGTTGCGGCCCAGGTATTCGATATTGCCGTCTGGCAAGTGGCGTGCAAGGTCGCCGGTGCGGTACAGCCGTCCGCCTGGGCGGAACGGGTCGTCGAGGAAGCGTTCGGCGGTGAGTTCGGCGCGGTTGAGGTAGCCACGGGCGACCTGTACACCGCCGATGAACAACTCGCCGGCCACGCCTTGCGGTACCGGTTGGCCTTGGCCATCGAGTACGTACAGGGTGGTGTTGGCGATGGGTTTGCCGATCGGGGTGTTGTCGGGTGCAGTTACGCAGTGCCAGGCGCTGACGTCCACGGCGGCTTCGGTGGGGCCGTAAAGGTTGTGCAGTTCGACAGTGGGGAGTTGTGCGTGGAAACGGCGCACGAGGCTGCCTGGCAGGGCCTCGCCGCTGCACAGGACGCGTTTGATGGCACCGGCTTCGCCGGTGATCGCGGCTAAAGCCGCTCCTACAGGGGACGTGCTCGCTGCTGAAGACAGGTATACATCCAGCATCGAGGGGACGAAGTGCAAGGTGGTGACGCCTTCGTTCTGGATAACCTGGCGCAGGTACTCGGGATCGCGGTGTCCGCCTGGGCGGGCCATGACCAGGCGGGCGCCAGTCTGCAGCGGCCAGAGGAACTCCCAGACCGAAACGTCGAAGCTGAACGGGGTCTTCTGCAGCACCACGTCATTGGCGCCCAGCTGATAGGCGTCCTGCATCCACAACAAACGGTTGACCACGCCGGCATGCTCGTTCATCACGCCCTTCGGCAAGCCGGTCGAGCCTGAGGTGTAGATGACATAGGCCAGATGGCGTGGCGTCAATCCAGCGACAACAGGGTTGTCAGCCGATTGATCGCTCCAGGACGGCTGATCCAGATCGATGATCTGCCCAGCATCCGGCACATGGCGGGTCGCCGCGTGCACCAGCACTGCCACTGGCGCGCTGTCGGTCAACATGTGCCGCACGCGCTCGGCCGGGTAATCCGGATCGACCGGCACATAGGCGCCCCCGGCCTTGAGGATCGCCAGCAGCCCGACCACCATCGACAGGCCACGCTCGACGCAGATCGCCACACGATCATCCGGTTTGACGCCAAGGTCGATCAGGTGATGCGCCAGGCGGTTGGACTGTTCGTTGAGCTGGCGATAGCTCAGATCACCCTCTTCAGCGCGCACGGCGAGCGCATCCGGGGTACGCGCAACCTGCGCCTCGATCAGGCCATGCAAGGTCTGCTCGAGGTTGTAATCGACCGCCGTGTCATTGAATGTCAGCAACAGCCGCTTGCGCTCGTCGGCATCGGGCAACCCGGTGTGGGCCGGAACGGCGTGCTCGCCTTCTGCGAAGGTCCACAGCAATTGCTCCAGATAACCCACATAGCGTTCGACGGTAGCCCGTTCGAACAGCGCAGTGGCAAACACGATGCCGCCGCTGAAGCCATCGGCGCCCTCGCCCATGCTCAAGCTCAGGTCGAACTTGGCGATGCGCGCCTGCCCGCCCAGTGCCGTCACCGCCAGATCGCCCAGCTCCAGGGCCTGGCGCTCGGGCGTGGCATCCCAGTCCAGCGACGCCTGGTACAGCGGCGTATGGGCCAGACTGCGCTGCGGGCGCACGGCCTCGACCACCTGCTCGAACGGCAGGTCCTGATGGGCCTGGGCTTCGAGCACTGCGGCCTTGAGCCGCGCCAGCAGCGTGGCCACCTCCGGTGAGCCCGACGTGTCCACGCGCAAGGCGATGGAATTGACGAACATGCCGATCAGGCCGTCCACCTCCGCCTGCCGGCGGTTGGCCAGCGGCGAGCCGATCACCACTTCATCCTGGCCGGCCAGGCGTGCCAGCAATACCGCCCAGGCCGCCATGAACAGCATGTACGGGGTCACGCCCTGGGCCCGGCACACGGCCTTGAGTTCCAGGCTCAGGCGTGGGTCCAGGCTGAGCGCCACGCTGTCACCGGCATACTGCTGGCGCTCTGGCCGTGGTCGGTCCCATGGCAGGCTGAGCAGGGTTGGCGCGCCGCTCAGCCGGTCGCGCCAATAGTCGGCCTGGCGCTGCAGGGCTTCGGCGCTCAGCCAGCGCCGCTGCCACAGTGCATAGTCCAGATACTGCACCGGCAAAGGCGGCAACGGGTCGTCGCGATCAGCGCTGAACGCCTGGTAAAGCGCGCCCAGCTCCCTCACCAGCACCGCCAGCGACCAGCCATCGGCGACCAGGTGGTGCACGGTCAGCAGCAGGATGTGGTGATCCTCGGCGCGTTGCAGCAAGCAGCCACGAATCGGCAAGTCATGGTTCAGCGCAAAGGGCTCGCTGGCGTGCAGTTCTACCCGTTGCGCCAGCGCCTGCTCGTGCAGATCGCGCGCATCTTCCAGGGCCAGTTGGAAACCGCGCGCGTCCGCTGCCAGCACCACGCGCGGCTCGCCATCCTGCTCCACAAAGTGACTGCGCAGGCTCTCGTGACGTTCGACCAGCCGCCGCAGCGCGCGCTCCAGCGCCAGCGCATCCAGCGCGCCGCGCAGGTGCAGGCCGAGGGGGATGTGATAGGCCGTGCTGCCCCCGCTCATCTGCGCCAGGAACCACAAGCGCTGCTGGGCGAACGACAGCGGCAGGCTGCCCAGCCGGGGGGCCGGCTGGATCGCTGGCAAGGCACGCTCGGCATGGCTGCCCAGGCTGGCGGCGACCGCTGCCAGGCTGTCATCGGCGAACAGCTCGCCCAAGGCCAGCTCCAAACTTAGCCGCTGACGCACCTGGGCGAGCATGCGCATGGCCAGCAACGAATGGCCGCCCAGCTCGAAGAAGCGGTCCTGACGCCCGACCTGCTCCACCTGCAGCAGCTCACCCCACAGCTGGGCCAACAGCGTTTCGCGTTCACCCTGGGGTGCTTCGTAGGCCGCAGCAGCAAAGTCCTGCGGGCCGGGTTGCGGTAGCGCCTTGTGATCGACCTTGCCATTGTTGGTCAGCGGCATCCGCGCCAGTGCCACATAGGCACCCGGCAGCATGTAGTCGGGCAGCCGACCGCGCAGGAAGCTGCGCAGTGCACTGGCGTCCAGCGCCGCATCGTGGCGGGTGAACCAGGCGACCAGGCGCAACGGCCCTTGCCCGTCCGCCAGCGCCGACACCTGCACGTCGCCAATGCCCGGGCACTGCGACAGCTGTTGCCTGATTTCGCCCAGCTCGATACGAAAACCACGGATCTTCACCTGGTCGTCATTGCGGCCCAGGCATTCCAGCTGGCCGTCAGGCTGCCAGCGCACCAGGTCGCCGGTACGGTAGAGCCTGGCCCCGGGCCGCTGGCTGAACGGGTCGTCGATGAAGCGCTCGGCAGTGAGCTCAGAGCGATTGAGGTAACCCAGTGCCACCCCATCGCCACCGATGTACAGCTCGCCGACCACCCCACGCGGCACCAACTGGTAATGGGCATCGAGCACATAGACCTGGGTGTTGCCGATAGGTCGGCCAATCGGCACCTGAGTGGCATTCGGCGCCAGCCCCTGAACGGCACACGCCACTGCAAACGTCGTGGTCTCGGTCGGCCCGTAGCCATTGATCAGGCGCAGGCCCGGCGCTCGCTCCAGCATGGCGCGGAAGGCCGCAGGCTCGGCACGCTCGCCGCCGCTGATGAGAATGCGCAGGCCAGCCAGTGCCTCGGGCAGCTGCTGCACGTACTGGTTGAACAGCGCCGTGGTCAGGAACAGCACGGTGATGCCGTCATCCACGAGCGCCCTGGCGAAACGCTGAGGGTCGATCAGCTTCTGGTGATCGACCACGCGCACCTGCCCGCCATTGAGCAGCGCGCCCCAGACGTCCATGGTGCTGGCATCGAACGCCGGGTTGGAGGCAAAGGCGATGCGGTCCTGGGCATTGAAGTCGGCATAGCCATTGTTCAGCACCAGGCGGGCAATGCCGCGGTGCGGCACGCACACGCCCTTCGGCTGGCCGGTGGTGCCCGAGGTGTACATCACGTAGGCGGCGCTGCCGGCATCCTGCGCCAGGCCCGGGTCATGCCCGGCTTGCGGGTCAAGCATCAGCGTGTCGAGGTCCAGGCGACGCGCCGGGAAGTCCGCCTCAGTTTCGGCCAGGGTAAGCAACACGACGGCTTGGCAGTCTTCGACCATGAAAGCCTGGCGCTCGACCGGCGCATGGATATCCAGCGGCACATACACCGCCGCACACTTGAGCACCGCCAGTTGCGCCACCAGCAAAGGCAGCGAGCGCGGCAGCAGGATCGCCACGCAGGTGCCAGGCGCGACGCCTTCGGCGATCAGGTGATGGGCCAGGCGATTGGCCTGCAGGTTGAGTTCGCCATAGCTCAGCGCTTGCTCCCCATGCACGGCCGCCAGGGCCAGTGGGTGGCAGGCTGCACGCTGCTCGAACAGCTGGGCGACGCTGAGGTCGCGGGGGTAATCCGCCGTCGTGGCATTGAAGGTGTGCAGCAGCGCCTGGCGCTCGTCCTCGCCGATCAGCTCGACCCGCTCCAGCGGCGCCTGGTCGTTACCAACCATGGCCCACAACAAAGTTTGCAGGTATCCGAGGTAGCGCTGCGCGGTGATCTCGTCGAACAACGCCGTGGCGTATTCCAGGCTGCCGGCTACGACGTCGTCATGCTCCCCCAGGTTCAGGCTGAGGTCGAACTTGGCCACCTGCGCGGCCTGGGCCACGGCTTCGAGCTGCAAGCCTTGCAGCTGCAGGGCGGCGCCCTGGGTCGCCTGCCAGTTCAGGGTCGCCTGGAACAGCGGCGTGTGGCCAAGGCTACGGGCCGGCCGGACGATCTCGACCACCTGTTCGAACGGCAGGTCCTGATGCGCCTGGGCCGCCAGCACCCGGGCCTTGACCTGCTCGAGCAACGCCTCGGCAGTGGCCGCTGAGCCGCTGTCGATGCGAATGGCCAGGGTATTGACGAACAACCCCGCCAGCGCCTCGAGTTCAGCGTGACCACGGCCGGCCACCGGGCAGCCGATCACCACCTCCTGTTGCCCGGACAGCCTGGCCAGCAAGGTGGCCCAGGCGCCCAGCACAGTCATGTACAAGGTCACCCCATGGCGCTGGGCCAGGGTGCGCAGGCCGGCCGCCAGGCGCGGGTCCAGCTGCACCGGCAGGCTGGCCCCGGCGAAGTCCTGGCGCTCCGGCCGTGGCCGGTCGCTCGGCAGTTTCAACAGGCTCGGCGCGCCGTCCAGCGCCTCGCGCCAGTAATCGGCCTGGCGCTGCAATTGCTCGCCGGCAAGCCAGCGCCGCTGCCACACCGCGTAGTCGCCATACTGGATGGCCAGTGGCGGCAGCGGGTCTTCCAGGCCTTGGCGCAGGGCCAGATACAGGGCGCTCAGTTCGCGCGTCAGTACCCCCAGCGACCAGCCGTCGGCCACGATATGGTGCACGGTCAAGGCCAGCACATGCTGCTCGGTACCCAGGCGCAGCAACCGCGCCCGCAGCAACGGCCCGTGGGCCAGGTCGAAGGGCCTGCTGGCTTCTTCGCGCAGCTTGCCGGGCAAGGCATCCAGGCCAATCTCTTCGCGCTGGAACCACCCCGCGCCCGCGCTGGTGCCAATGATCACCTCGGCGCTGTCATCGCGCGGCACGAAATGGCTGCGCAGGGTTTCATGGCGCTCGACGATGCGCAGCAGCGCGCACTCCAGCGCGTCGTCATCCAGCGGCCCGCGCAGGCCCAGGGCCAGCGGCACGTTGTAGGCCTGGTTGCCGCCGTCCATCTGCGCCAGGAACCACAGCCGTTGCTGGGCGAACGACATGGGTAATGGCTGCTCGCGGGGTACCGGGACGATCGCTGGCAGCGCGCTGCGCCCCGCCCCCGCCAGCACCTCGGCCACTGCCGCGAGCTCGGCATTGGCAAACAGCTCGGCCAGTGTCAGCTCCACGCCCAGACGCAGGCGCACCTGCGAAACCATGCGCATGGCCAGCAGCGAATGCCCACCCAAGGCAAAGAAGTGGTCACGCCGCCCCACCCGCTCGACTTGCAGCAGCTCGGCCCAGATCTGCGCCAGGGCCTGTTCCAGTTCGCCCACGGGGGCCTCATAGCCTTGCTCGAACAGCGCCGAACGCTCGGGCCTGGGCAAGGCGCGGCGGTCGAGCTTGCCGTTGGCGGTCAGCGGCAGGGCCTGCAGCTCGACGAACGCCACCGGCACCATGTATTCAGGCAGGTGTGCCTGCAACTGGGCGCGCAGGCTCTCCGGGGTAGCCGCCTCGACATCGGGCTGGGGGGTGAAATACGCCACCAGGCGCGGCTGCCCGGGTTGGTCCTCCCGCGCCAGCACCACGGCCTCGTTGATACCTGGCAGGCTGGCCAGGCGGCTCTCGATCTCGCCCAGCTCGATGCGCACGCCACGGATCTTCACCTGGTCATCGTTGCGCCCCAGGTACTCGAGGGTGCCATCGGCCAGCCAGCGCACCAGGTCGCCGCTGCGGTACAGGCGGCCGCCTGCGCTAAAGGGGTCATCGAGAAAGCGTTCGGCGGTCAACTCAGGGCGGTTCAGGTAACCCCGGGCAACCCCGGCACCCCCGATGTACAGTTCGCCCGGCACCCCCAGCGGCGCCAGCTGGCGGTGCGCGTCGAGCACGTACAGGCGCGCGTTGTCCACTGGCCGGCCGATATGCAGCACCCCGCCCGCCTCGACCACCCCAGAGCTGGCCACCACGGTGGTTTCGGTCGGGCCGTAGTTGTTGACCACGGCAAAGCGCTGGGTACGGTTGAACTGGCGCAGCCGATCGCCGCCGATCAGCAGGGTGCGCAGGGTCGGGTGTTCGAGCTGGTGGCTGAAGGCATATTCGGCCACTGGCGTGGGCAGGAAGCTCACGTCCAGGGGTTGGCCGCGCCACCAGGCCAGCATGGCGTCGAGGTCTTCGTTGCCTTCAGCGGGCGGCGCCAGGTGCAGCGTGGCCCCCGCGCACAGCGCCGGCCAGACCTCCCAGGCCATGGCATCGAAGCCGAAACCGGCCAGGCATGAGGTGTGGCGGCCGTGGCACAGGTCGAAGGCGCGGCAGTGCCAGTCGACCAGGTTGTTGACGGTGCGGTGCTCGACCATCACCCCTTTGGGCTGGCCGGTGGAGCCTGAGGTGTAGATGACATAGGCCAGGTGGCTGGCCTCCAGTGTCGCCACGCTCGGGTTGCCGGCCTGGGCCGGCCAGTCTGGCTGGTCCAGCAGCAGCACCGGCACTGCGACGGCCCCCAGGCGCCCGCGCAGTGCCTGCTGGGTGAGCACCACCACCGGGGTGCTGTCGCCCAGCAGGTAGTGCACCCGCTCATCCGGGTGCGCCGGGTCGATGGGGACATAGCCGGCACCGGCCTTGAGCACGGCCAGCAACCCGACCAACGTCTCCAGCCCTCGGCGGGCGAGCACCGCCACACGATCATCGGGGCGCACGCCCAGCGCGATCAGCCGGTGCGCCAGTGCATTGGCCTGGTGGTTGAGTTCGGCATAGCTCAATGCCTGCTCGCCGCAACGGGCGGCGACGGTGTCCGGGTGCGCTTGCGCCTGGTTTTCGATGCGCCGGTGCAGGGTCAGCGTCGCCTCGAAGCCGGCCGCGTAGTCATTGAACCCTTCCAGCAGTGCATGGCGCTCGCTGTGCGGCAGCATCGGCAGCGCCAGCACCTGGGCCCCGGGCGTCTGCAGCAGGCTTTCCAGCGTCTGCTGCAGGTAGGCGCAGACGCGCTCGGCGGGCACCTCGGCGCTGGCCAGCAAGGTCAGGCGGAAAGCTTCACCAAGGTCATCGACACTCAAGGTCAACGGGTAGTTGGTGGCCTCGGCGGAGTCGACGATATCGATACCGGCCAACGCTGCCCGGCGTGGCGCGGCTGCCCCGACCGGGCTGTTCACAGGGCTATGGCGATAGTTGAGCAAGGCATTGAACAGTGGCGCCGGGGCCGCCACGCCGCTGCAACGCTGGGCCAGGGCCAGCGGCGCATGCTCATGACGCATCAGCGCACTCAGGCGCTGGTGTGTAGCGCGGATGGCTGTCGGCAGGTCGCTGTCGCCCAAGTCGACCCGCAACGGCAAGGTGTTGATGAAGATCCCCAGTGCCCGGTCGGTGGCCTCTGCACCGAGCAGGCGGCCCATCAGCACCGTACCGAATACCACCTGCTCGCGCCCGGTCAGGCCACCGAGCACCCGACCCCAGGCCAGGTGGAACACACTGGCAACGCTCACGCCAAGGCTGCGGGCATGGGCGCGCAGGCGCTGGCACAGGGCAAGCGGCAGGTCGATGGCGTGCTCTTGGTGGCTGTCGCCCTCGCCCTGTACGTCCTGGATGCCATAGGCCAGGGTCGCTTCGTCGATATCACCGAGCATGTCGCGGAAGAACGCCTCGTGCTGCGCTTGGCTGACCCCCAGCACCGCCTGCGCCACGTAGTTGCGAAACGGCACCGGCGTGCCCAACTGCTGATCTTCGCCGCTGAGGAAGGCGATCAGCTCGTGGCGCACCACCTCCAGGGCGCTGTGGTCCATGGCGATATGGTGGAACTGCAAGGTGGCACGGAGCCTGCCATCGGCCTCGGGCGCCTCGCGCAACAGGCGCATCAGCGGGGCCTGGGTCAGGTCGAGCCAGGCACGCGCCGGGTCATCGGCGGGCAGCGCCAGCACCTGCAGCTCGGCATGCCGCCATACCACCTGCAGCGGCGTTTCCAGGCCTGTCCAGTGCACCGAGGTGCGCAGGATATCGTGCCGCACGATCACCCCGCGCAAGGCCTGGGCGAACGCCTGCAGGCGCGCCTCGCTGGCGAATACGAAGCGTGCCTGCATCACGTAAGGATCGTGGCCGTTGGCGCTGGCGTGGTGGAACAGCATGCCCTGCTGCAGCGGCGCCAGCGGGTAGATATCCTGGACATTGGCAGCACCGCCGGGTATTTCGGCGACCAGCCGGTCGAGGGTGTCCTGGTCCAGCTCGGCCAGGTTGACCAGCGCCGGGGTGATCCGCGCGCATCCCGGCGGGATCAGGTTGCCCGGCACGTGCACCGTGCCCTGCTTTACAGCCACGTATTCACCGCTTTCGATCAGCGCCACCAGCGCCGGCTTGTGTTCACGCAGGCGTGCCACCAGTGCAGCGTCGGTCAGCGCCTGACGGTTGCCCTGGACCACCAGCTGGCCGTCCTTGAGCGCCAGCTGCACGTTGTTGGCCGAAAGTGTTGCCAGTAGTTGGTTGATACTCACAGGACGATCTCCATTCTGTCTGTGATGGCTGCATAGCCGGCCAGGGTCGGTTGCTCGAACAGCGCGCGCACGTCGGCCTCCAGGCCTTGTTCGCGCAAGCGGGAGGTCATGGTCACCGCC
>NZ_JBKGGW010000027.1:0-84863 GCF_052041945.1 Pseudomonas sp. SMN11
CCCACCCCCCCCCTCCCCCCCCCCTCCCCCCCCCCCCACCCCCCCCTCTCCCCCCCCCCCCCCCCCCCCCCCCCCCCCCCCCCCCCCCCCTCCCCTTTCTCCCCCCCCCCCCCCCCCCCCCCCCCCCCAACCACGGCTCGCACAAGTACAGCGTAAGCCTGCGCGCTCAGCTACGCAGCCACTGCACCAGCCCCAGTACCGTGGCCGTGGTGTCGCGGCCATGGGGTACTACCAGATAGTACGCTTCGCGCGGTTTCACCACCAGGTCGGTCAGGCGCACCAGCTCGCCCGAGGCCAGCAGGTGATCGAGCATCCGCCCCCAACCCAATGCCACGCCATGGCCGTGCAGTGCGGCCTGAATGGTGTCGGTGTACAGGTGGCAGCGCAGCCCGTAATCGAGCTTCGGCGGGTTGCCGCCGAGGGCGCGGAACCAGGTTGGCCAGGTCATCCAACCCTCGGTGGTGGCATCGGCGTCGAGCAGGTCGGCGGTGTACAGGGCTTCGAGCGAGTCCGGCATGGCATGGCGTTCCAGCCAGGCTGGCGAACACACCGGAAAGACCTCTTCCTCGAACAACTGCAACGCAGTGCCATCCTCCCAGCGGCCATTGCCGTAGCGCACCAGCAGGTCGATGTCATGATTGCGCAGGTCGCCGGTGAACATCTGCGTCGCCAGGCGCAGGCGCACATGGGGCATGGCCGCGCGCAGGTTGCTCAGGCGCGGCATGACCCGCAGCTGGGAAAAGGTTGCGGTGGTGCTGAGCACCAGTTCCTGTTCGCTGCTGCCTTCACTGAGGCGGTCGAACATCGCCGCGATTTTCTGCAATGAATCGGACATCACCGCGAACATCGCCTGGCCTTCACTGGTCAGGCGGATGCCGCGGTGCAGGCGCTGGAACAGCTGGATCCCAAGGTTTTCCTCGAGCTGCCGGATTTGCTTGCTCACCGCCGCCTGGGTCACGCCCAGCTCACGGGCCGCCAGGGTGACACTGCTGTGCCGGGCGACCGCCTCGAATTCGAGAAGGGCGGTCATCGATGGGATGATGCGTCGGTAGCCTTTGTGCGTGTTGCCGTTTTCTTGTGTTTTCATGCGAAGTCCTGGCGAGGCACGACACGCTGGTCCGCGTCGCGCGCCGACAGTGGCAGAAAACGCGGCAGGGCGAAAGGGCTGCTCAGGGTTGGCGCTCGGCCACTGCACGCAAAGTCCGCAGCGTTACCACCGGAGCATCGACGACGAAGCGATTGGCCAGCCAGCCCGGCACGTCACCGGCAGGGTCAGCCTGCAGCTGGTAGGTCACCTCGGTTTGCCGCTCGCCGAGCGGCTTCATGACCCATTCGCCCGTCAGGTGCTGTACGCGGATCAACCCCGGCTCTTCTGGCAGGCGGTTCGGTTCGGCGCTCAGGTGCCGTACCAGGGTGCCGTCATCCAGGCGCTCGGTGCGGACCTTGAGAATGATGTCGCGCGGCAGGGTCGGCCACGGCAGGTTGGTGGTCAGGTAGACCCAGGTCGTGTCGCCCTCCACATCCAGCAAGCGCATCTGCTCGCAGGCGTACAGCCATTTGCATGCCACCCGCAGGTTTTCCTGAAGATCGGTGAGGGTGCGCACGCTGGCTTTCATGGTGCTGACGCCGCGGAACTGCTGATAGGGCGAATCCGGTGCCGCAGCCAGGTAAACACGAATACCTTCGCGGTCGTAGGCGATCTTCCAGTCATCAGCCGCCAGGCTGGCGCTGGAAGCAAGCAACAAGGCAAGCATCAGGCAGCGGTTCATGGCGAGCACCGCGCGAAGGGCAGGGCTTGTCAGTATGAGCGGCAAACAGAAAGCCCGCCAGGTGGCGGGCTTTCGGGCATCAGCCTGAACTCAACGCTGAGGGTTGAGGGTCAGGTGCACGTGGCGGTTCACGTCCTTGTACAGCAGGTAGCTGAACTTGCCTGGGCCGCCGGCGTAGCAGGCTTGCGGACAGAAGGCGCGCAGCCACATGAAGTCGCCGGCTTCCACTTCGACCCAGTCCTGGTTCAGGCGGTACACCGCCTTGCCTTCCAGCACATACAGGCCGTGTTCCATGACGTGGGTTTCTGCGAACGGAATCACGCCGCCCGGCTGGAAGGTGACGATGTTGACGTGCATGTCGTGGCGCATGTCGGCCATGTCGACGAAGCGGGTGGTGACCCAGCGGCCTTCGGTGCCCGGCATCTCGATGACGGTGGCGTTGTCGCGGTGGGTGACGAACGACTCAGGCACGGCCAGGCCTTCGACTTTCTGGTAGTGCTTGCGCAGCCAGTGGAAGGTGACGTTGGCCTTGCTGTTGTTGCGCAGGCTCCACTCGGCGCCCGGGGCCAGGAAGGCATAGCCGCCTGGGGTCAGGGTGTGGTGCTTGCCTTCGACGGTGATGTCCAGCTCGCCTTCGACGATGAACACCACGGCTTCGGCGTTCGGGTCCAGCTCAGGGCGCTCGCTGCCGCCTTCCGGGGCCACTTCGACGATGTACTGCGAGAAGGTTTCGGCAAAACCGGTCAGCGGGCGGGCGATGACCCACATGCGCATCTTGTCCCAGAACGGCAGGTGGCTGGTGACGATGTCACGCATCACGCCTTTGGGGATGACGGCATAGGCTTCGGTGAACATGGCACGGTCAGTCAGCAGCTCGGTCTGAGCTGGGTGCCCACCGTGGGGGGCGAAGTAGGAGTGGTTCGACATGAGCGGTCTCGACTTGTTGTTCTCTCCCCGTGCCTTGGACCACACCGGCCGGTGCGTGCAGGGGATGTGCGGACAGCATATGGGGCAGCCCGCATCATCCACAAATTAAATGTTGAAATACTCGACATTCAGTTACTGAATGCGAACGTGACGCCCCGCGTGGGCTTCGGGCAGCCGGTCGCCTCGGCCGAACAGCTTGTGGCGCAAGGTGCCGTCGGTGTAGTTCAGCGGGTAGCGGCCACGGCGCTGCAGCTCGGGTATCAGCAGGTCGACGACGTTGGCCAGGTCGTCTGGTTGCACCGCATAAGTGAGGTTGAAACCGTCGATGCCGGTCTGGTCGAGCCAGCGCTCCAGTTGATCGGTAATCTCTTCGGGCGAACCCACCAACACCGGGCCGCGCCCACCCAGGCCGACGAATTCGGCGGCTTCACGCACCGTCCAGCGGCGGTTCGGGTCGGCGGCGGTGAATGCCGCCAGCGCGGCACGGCCAGCATCGTTTTCGACATATTCGATGGGGGCATCCGGATCGAGGCCGGCGAAGTCGATACCGGTCCAGCCCGAAAGCAGGGCAAGCGCGGCGTCCAGGTCGACGTAGCGGCGGTATTCGGCAAAGCGTGCGTGGGCTTCCTGGGTGGTCGGCGCGACGATCAGCAGCGCCTGGGCATAGATCAGCACCTCGTCACGGTCGCGCCCGGCCAGCTCACTGGCCTGACGGATGCCGTCGGCGTAACGGCGCAGCACGGTGGGTGTCGGGCCACTGATGAACACACACTCGGCATGTCGGGCGGCGAACTGCTGGCCGCGCGCCGAGGCACCGGCCTGGAACAGCACCGGGGTGCGCTGGGGTGAGGGCTGGCACAGGTGCATGCCGGGCACCTGGAAATGCTCGCCGGCATGGCGGATGGGGTGCACTTTCGACGGTTCGATGTAGCGGCCGGTTTCACGCTCCAGCTGCACCGCGTCGTCTTCCCAGCTTTTTTCCCAGAGCTTGTACAGCACCTCCAGGTATTCCTCGGCCAGGTCGTAACGCTGGTCATGGCCCAGCTGGCGGGCCAGGCCCAGGTTGCGCGCGGCGCTGTCGAGGTAGCCGGTGACGATGTTCCAGCCGACCCGGCCATTGCTCAGGTGGTCGAGCGTGGACATGCGCCGGGCGAAGGGATAAGGATGTTCATAGGTCAGCGAAAAGGTGACGCCGAAGCCCAGGTGCTCGGTGACCCCGGCCATGGCCGGCACCAGCAGCAACGGGTCGTTGACCGGCACCTGCACGCCACCGCGCAGGGCGGCTTGCGGGCCACCCTGGTAGACGTCGTAGATACCCAGCACGTCGGCGATGAACAGTGCATCGAACAGTCCGCGCTCCAGCAGGCGGGCGAGGTCGGTCCAGTAATCGAGGCGGTTGAACGCCACGCTGGTGTTGCGCGGGTGGCGCCACAGCCCCGGGGACTGGTGGCTGGCGGCGTTCATGCTGAAGGCGTTGAAACGGATGTGGCGGGGCATTGCCTTCACTCCTGGTTCATGGCAATACAGAAGCCGGGTAGACGGCATCGGCCACCTGCAACTTGTGCGGGATCAGGCCCAGGCCCTGGAAGGTATCGGCCAGTTTCTGCTGCTCGGCGACGATCTGCGGGGTGATGGCCACGGCGTTATAGTTGCGCCGCTCGCTGGCCACCTCCAGCACACTGGCGCTGATGCCCAGTTGCGGTGCCAGCAGTGCGGCGACTTCGGCAGGCTTGGCATTGGCCCAATGGCTGACCTTGCCCAGCTCGCTGAAGAAGGTCTTCAGCAGGTCGCGGTGCTGGTCGGCGAAGGCAGCGGTGGACAGGTAGAAGGTGCGGTTGTTGGTCAGGCCGCTGCCATCGCGCAGGTTCTTCAGGCCCGGCTGGTTTTCGGCCGCTGCGAGGAACGGGTCCCACAGCGTCACGGCCTGCACGCTGCCCGATTGCAGGGCGGCGACGGCATCGGCGGCGTTGTTGACATAGGCCGGGGTGATGTCCTGATAGCTCAGGCCGGCCTGCTCCAGGGCCACCGCCAGCAGGTATTGGGCGTTCCAGCCGCGGCCGGTGGCCACGCGCTTGCCTTTGAGGTCCTGCACCGCGGTGAGGTGATCCTGCTCGCGCACCACCAGGCCGATGCCGCGCGGGTAGGGTTGTTCGGCAGCCAGGTAGACCACCGGCTTGCCGGCGGCCTGGGCGAATACCGATGGCGCGTCGGCAGCATGACCCAGGTCGATGGCGCCGGTACTCAGCGCTTCGAGCAGTTGCGGGCCCGCGGCGAACTCGTGCCAGCTGACCTTCACGCCTTGGAGCGCCAGGGCCTTTTCCAGCGCGCCGCTGCCTTTGAGGATGTTGATGCTGTTGAATTTCTGATAACCGATGCGCACGGTCTTGGTGTCTTCGGCGAAGGCGCTGGACCAGGGCAGCAGGCTGCTGGCGACGGTCGCGAAAAGGCCGCCGACGAGCAGGCGGCAAAGGCGGGAGAAAGGCATGGGCGTCGCTCCTTGAGCAGGGTGGGAAACGGTATACCCAGCCTAAGGAGGCGGCGTTTGGCTTTCAATTTTTTTATTCCATTTTGTTAGATTCTTTTGTTCTTTTTATATCCTTCTATTGCTATGTCGTCCGATGACGAAATTTTCACATCCTCTTGCTAGGATTCGGGCCAATCAAAAGGAGCCCCGTTCATGCCCATCCTGCGCCGGCGCAGCACCCGTATCGCCCTGACTGCCACCACTGGACTGGTGGCCGCCACCCTGGGCTTTTTCGCCTGGCAATCGTTTTACCCGGTGCAGGCCGCCACTGGCTGGAATGTCGAAGTGCTGCACCGCGACGTGGCCAAGGCCGCTTCGTTGCTGCCCCAGGCTGACGGCAGCCTGCTGGTCAGCCGCGAGTTGGATGACGGCAAAGGCAGCATTCTCAAGATCTCCGCCAACGGCGACCGCGTGGTGCTGATCGACAACCTGTCCAAGCCCGACGGCATGGTCGCGGCCCAAAGTGGCTGGGTGTTCAGCCAGGAAGGCGGTCAAGCACCGGTCAGCCTGTCCCGCGATGGCCAGGTCACCCACCTGTTCGACGGTAACAGTGTGCAGGGGCTGTGGAACGATGGCGATCACCTGTATGCCATCGAAGACCGCAAGGGCAATGGGCGCCTGATGCGTTATGACTGGGCCAGCGGCCAGCTCGAAGTGCTGCGCTCGGGGCTGACCGAAACCGAAGGCCTGACCCGCTGCGCCGACGGCCGCCTGCTGTACACCGAAAAAGGCACCGGCATCGTTCGTGCGTTATCCGACGACGGCAAAGACCCGGTAGTGGTCGATGGCCTGCGCCATCCCACCTTCCTGATGTGCGACCAGCGCGGCCTGTGGATCAGCGAAGATAACACCCACCGCGCACGCCTGCTGCGGGTGGATGCCGACGGCACCCAGCACGTGGTACTGACCTTCCTCAAGGCGCCGCAGTCGATCATCGCCGATGGCAAGGGTGGTTACCTGCTCGCCGAAGGCGGGCGCAATCGCGTACTGCAGCTGACCCCGCCTGCCGACGAGGCCACTGCCCAGCGTTAACTGGGCAGGCGGCGCTTGCGCCCCGGCATCAGGCCCAGCACCAGCAGGCAGCCTAGCAGGATCACCAGACCACCTGCGGCCTGCAGCAGGCTCAGGGCTTCGCCAAGGAACAGCGCGCCGACCAGAACCGCCACCAGGGTCACGACGAACTCGACACTGATGGCGCGCGTCGCACCGATGCGTGCCACCAGGCCGAAGTACAACACGTAGGTGGTGGCGCTCATGACACTGCCGCTGAGCGCCAGGTACAGCCAGTCGCTGGCCTGCGGCAGGGTCGGCACCGGGACTATCAACAGCAATGGCAAGGTCAGCAGGCCGCCGGCCAGGAATGCGCCGCCGGTCACGGTCCACGGGTCCTGCCCGCGCAGGTGCAGGCTGGCGTAGTTGCTGCCGAAGGCCGCGCACACGCAGCCGAACAGCGAAGCGAGGCAGCCGTGGATGAAGTCCTCGGTCACCGCCTGTGCCGGGAAGCCCACCAGCATGACCATACCCAGCAGGCCCAGCAACAAGCCGATCAGGCCTTGCGGGCTGATCTTCTCCAGGCCCCAGACCCGGCCGATGATCATCGAGAACAGCGGAATGGTCGCGACGAAGATCGCGGCCATGGCCGTGCCGATGCGCGGGGTGGCATAGGACAGGCCGATCAGCTGCCCGGCGACGGTGGTGGCGCCGACCACCAGCAGCGGCTTGAGCAGCGGACGCAGGCGCAAGGTGCGGCCCAGCAGGGCGGCGAGGGTGGCCAGGGTGCCGCCGGCAATGAAGGCGCGCAGGCTTACCGCGCCGACCCAGCCGAAGGCATGCACCACCTTGAGCACCACCAGAAAGGAAAAGCCCCAGGCGATGGCCAGGAACAGGTAGGCGGCGATATCGCGCGGTTGCATGGGGCAGGGTCCATCCAGCGAGAGGGACCGCAGGCTAGCAGGTTATTGAGCGACGATCAGCAGCGACTGCGGGACCGGGCTCTGCGGATGCTGCGGCTCCTGCAGGCTCAGTAACTTGAACCCCGCCATGTCCAAGGCATTCAGCCAGCTGGTCAAGGTCCGGAAGTACCAAGGCATCGGCCGCCATTCCCCGACGAAGCCTGCAAACGACTCCTCGCGCCAGCCATCCTGATAGTCCCCGCCTGCCACGCTCCAGGGGTGCAGGGTCTGGATCACCAGCGCGCCGCCAGGCGTCAGCAGGGCTTTCATGGCCGTCAGCAAGGGGATGATGTCTTGATGCAGCAGGGCGAAATTGGCGCAGATCAGCTCATAGCCGCTGCCGATATTCACCTCGCCTGCGGCCAGCTGCGCATAGCTGGCCTGGTGCACGTGCGGCGAGCCTGCGGCCCGCGAAGCCTCTACCAGCGCGGCGTCGCCGTCCACGCCCGTCACCTCGATGCCACGATCGGCCAGCGCCCGCAGCAACCAGCCTTCGCCGCAGCCCAGGTCCAGCACCCGCTCGGGCTGGCGACCGAGGATCGCCAGCAGGATCGCCTGGTCGGTGACCTGCCGGCGGCTCTCGATGGCGCCGCCACGTATTGCATCTATCCAGGCCCGGGCGTTGTGCTGCCAGCTGTGCAGCAGGGCATCTTCGGGGGTGGGCATGTCGGTGTTCCTGAGCAGTGGGACTGCTCAAGCATAGGCGTTCGCCGACGTCTTGTCCGAAGGGGCCCGGGCCGGAGCCTGAAGCGCCTCGCGACCGTAGAAGCCCAGGGCGGTGGCCCAGGTGGTCAGCCACACGAAAATCCCGGCCCAGAAGGTATGGGACATGTAATGCCAGCCTTGCAGTACGCGGGTGGTGCCATAGACGAAGCCGATCAGCAGGATGGCCACCAACAGCTTGCGCGCATGCTGCCAGCGGTAACGCAGCGCCACGAAGTACAGCGCCAGCAGGGTGAAACCGCTGGAAGCGTGGCCGCCCGGCCAGCAACGACCTTCCCCCGCCTTGCTGAACCAGCGGAAGTTCTCGTACCACTCCCCGTGCGCCTCGGGGCCGCCGTAGAGGGTGGTTTCCACCGGGCAATACACGCTGGTGTGGCTTTTCAGGTAATGGATAACCGTGGTGCTCAGGGCAAATGCCACCACCACGAACAGGAAGTCGCGGCGATGACGGCTGGTAAAGCGCAGCACCGGGCTGATTCTGGCGGCATTCAGGCCGCGGGTGATCAGCGCGTCGGGGTGGTTGGCCAGGCGGGGCCAGATGAACGATAGCAACGAGCCGATGATCGCCGCCTCGCCGGTCCAGTTCGGCAGGATGCGTGGCCATTTGTGGGTCACTTTTTCGAACAGCTGGTCATGCAGCAGCGGGAACTGCCCGCTGACCGGGTCGAGCAGCAGGTTACTGATCCAGCGGTCCAGCGTGGTGAGGTCGAACAGCAGGAACGTGATTGCGGCCAGCAACAGCGGCAACAGCAAGTTGTTGACGTAGAACGTGGTGCGTGAAGAACCGGGCATGCTTACTTCCCTGTGGCGCTGTTGAGTGTCTGCCATTGATTGGCGTTGAGTTGCCCGAGCAAGTGTGCCTTGCCGTTGCTGTCTTTGCTGACGAACAGTGCACTGGCATAGCCGGCAACGCGTTCGCCGCCCGCGACGCGCAGCTCGCGTTCAAGGTGGTCGATGCAGCCGCTGTGGGTGACCAGCACCAGGTTGCGGCCCTCGCGCTTGTGCGCCAGGGCGGCGTTGGCAAAGGTGCTGTCACAGCGCGCCAGCCAGTCCTGGGTTTCGATGGCCTTGCCGAAGACGAACGAGGCGGTCTGCTGGGTGCGGACTTCCGGGCTGCTGAGGATATCGGCATTGGCCAGGCCCAGGCGGCGAACGCCGTCGCCAACGGCGGCTGCGGCCTGGCCGCCGTCCACAGTGATGCCGGCAGGGTCGCCAAGGCAGGCATGGTTGGAGCGGTCGCAGCGCTCGGCATGGCGGATCAGCACAATCATGTTGCCGCTGTTCCAGGCGCTGTAGACGCCCTGTTCGCTCATCAATTGCGAGCTGCCGAGGTTAGTGACATGCGTACGCAACACGTGCCAGAGGCCGAACGCCGTGAACGCCAGCAACAATGCCAGCAGCCAGGCAACAGGCAGTTTCCGGCGTTTCAGGCGCACAAGGCGCGGGTGCGTCGCAATTACATTTTCCAGCATGCTGCCACTCCGAGGACAAGGCTGGCTGCACCTTATCCTCGGCTTTGTGGCCCAATAGTGAAGCGGATGTGAAAATTGTCTTATCCCTGCCAGCCCCCGCCGAGCGTCTTGTACAGGGTCACCCGGTTGATCTGCTCGGCCAGTCGCAGGCTGATCAGCGACTGTTGCGCGGAATAGAGCGAGCGCTGGGCGTCGAGCACATCGAGGAAACTGTCCGAGCCTTGCTTGTACAGCGCCAGCGACAGGCTGTAGCTGGTCTGGGTGGCATCGGTCAGGTTGCGCTGGGCGTCGAGCCGTTCATTGATGTGGGCGCGTATCGAAAGCGCATCGGCCACTTCGCTGAAGGCGGTCTGCAAGGTCTTTTCATAGGTGGCCACTTCGATCTCGCGACTGACCTTGGCCGCGTCCAGGCTGGCGCGGTTGCTGCCGGCGTTGAAGATCGGCAGGTTGATCGACGGGGCAAAGCTCCAGGCGCCGCTGCCGCCCTTGAACAGCCCGGACAACTGACTGCTGGCACTGCCGCCGTTGGCGGTGAGGGTGACGCTGGGGAAGAACTCTGCCCGGGCCGCGCCGATGTCAGCGTTGGCTGCCTTCAGCGTGTGCTCGGCGGCCAGCACGTCGGGGCGGCGCTGCAGCAACGTCGAAGGCAGGCCTGCTGGCACACTGACCAGCAGCGCGATATTGCCCTGGCTGTCATCCGGCAACAACGTGCTGTCCACACGCTGACCGACCAGCAGTTCCAGCGCGTTGCGGTTCTGCTCGACCTGGCTGGCGTAATTCGCAGCATCGGCGCGGGCCGACTCCGCGGTACTGCGGGCCTGGGCCAGGCTTACCCCGGACTCGCCACCCAGGCCGTGGCCCTGTTGCACCAGGGCGTAGGTCTTCTGCTGGCTGGCGTAGGTTTCGTTGGCTAGCTTGAGCAGCTGCTGGTCAGCGGCCAGGGTCATCCACGCGCTGGCCACTTCGGCCACCAGGCTGATCTGGGTGCTGCGGCGGGTCTGCTCCAGGGCGAGGTACTGTTCCAGGGCGGCGTCCTTGAGGTTGCCCAGGCGCCCGAACAGGTCCAGCTCGTAACTGCTGACGCCGAGGCCGACGCTGTACTGGCTGCTGACCGAGGTCGTGCCGTTGGACAGCGCGCGCTGGCGAGTGCCATCGGCCGTGGCCGACACCGCGGGCAGCAGCGCGGCGCGCTGGATGCGGTATTGCGCCTGCTGGTACTCGACGTTCAGCCCCGCCACCCGCAGGTCGCGGTTGTTGGCCAGGGCCAGGGTTACGGTGTCGCGCAGACGGCTGTCGACGAACAGCGATTGCCAACTGATGTCGGCGCTGGTCGCGCTGTTACTGGTGGTCGTCGGCCACTGCTCGGCCACTGGCGCCGCCGGGCGCTGGTAGTCGGGGGCCAGGTTGACGCAGCCGGTCAGGGCCAGCGCCAGCAAGAGGGGGGACAGGCGCATCAGGCTTCTCCTGCAACGGTTGCGGTGCTGTTGGCGCGGCGCCCGGCCTGGCGTTGCACCAGCACATAGAACAAAGGAATGAAGAACAGACCAAGCACGGTGGCGGCCAGCATGCCACCCAGCACGCCGGTACCGATCGCCTGCCGCCCGCCCGCGCCGGCGCCGCTGCTCAGTGCCAGCGGCAGCACGCCGAGGATGAACGCCAGCGAAGTCATCAGCACTGGGCGCAGGCGGATGCGCACGGCCTCCAGGGTGGCAGTGAGCAAGTCCTGGTCGCGCGCGTAACCTTCCTTGGCGAACTCGACGATCAGGATCGCGTTCTTCGCCGCCAGGCCCACGGTGGTCAACAACCCGACCTGGAAGTACACGTCGTTGGCCAGCCCGCGCAGGCCGGTCAGCAGCAGCGCGCCGAGGATGCCCACCGGCACCACCAGCATCACGGCAAACGGCACCGACCAGCTTTCGTACAGGGCAGCCAGGCACAGGAATACGAACAGGATCGAAATGGCGTACAGCAGTGGTGCCTGGTTGCCGGCCAGGCGCTCCTGATACGACTGCCCGGCCCAGGCGTAGCCGATGCCATTGGGTAATTGCGCCATGATCTGCTCGACTGCGGTCATCGCATCGCCGGAGCTGACACCCGCTGCCGGCTCGCCCACCAGCTCGTACGAACCGAAACCGTTGAAGCGCTCCAGCAGCGGCGAAGCGGTGCTCCATGAAGTGCTGGTGAAGGCCGACAGCGGCACCATGGCGTCGCTGTCGTTGCGCACGTACCAGGCGCCGATGTCCTCGGCCTGCATGCGCTTGTCGGCCTGGCCCTGCAGGTAGACCTTCTTCACCCGCCCGGCATCGATGAAGTCGTTGACGTAGCTGCCGCCCATCACCGTGCTCAGGGTGGCGTTGATGTCGCTGGCGGCAACGCCCATGGCGCCGGCCTTGCGGTCATCGATGACAACGTTCAGCTGGGGGGTGTCTTCCAGGCCCTGGACGCGCACGTTGGCCAGGCGCGGGTCCTTGGCAGCCAGGGCGATGAACTGGTTGCGCGCCTTGAGCAGCTCGGCATGGCCGAGGCCGCCCAGGTCCTGCAGTTGCACATCGAAACCGGAGCTCTGGCCCAGGCCCTGGATGGCCGGCGGGGCGATGACGAAGACGTTGGCGTCGAGGATCGACGACAGCGCCATGTTGGCCCGGCGCGCCACAGCTGCCGCGCTGTGTTCGTCGCCCTGACGCTCGCGCCAGTCCTTGAGCTTGATGAAGCCGCGCCCGGAGTTCTGCGCATTACCGCCATTGCCCAGGCCACGCACGGTCAGGATCGAATCGACTTCCGGCTGCGCGAGCATGTAATCCTGCACCTGGCGGCTCACGGCCTGCAGGCGCTGGTCGGTGCCGCCGACCGGCAGGGTCAATTGCATCATCAGCATGCCTTGGTCCTCCTCGGGCAGAAACGCAGTCGGCAGCTTCTGGAACATCAGCGCCACGCCGCCGAGCACCAGGGCATACACCAGCAGGCTGCGCAGTGGTCGCGCCAGCACCTTGCCGACGGCTCGCTGGTAGCGCTCGGACATGCGCTCGAAATTGCCGTTGAACCAGCCGAAGAAGCCGCGCCGCGTGACGCCGTGGTCGGCCAGCGGCTTGAGCAGGGTGGCGCACAGCGCTGGCGTCAGGGTCATGGCCACCAGCACCGACAGGGCCATGGCCGCGACCAGGGTCACCGAGAACTGCCGGTAGATCACCCCGGTGGAACCGCCGAAGCAGGCCATGGGGATGAACACCGCCGACAGCACCACGGCGATGCCGACCAGCGCGCCGCTGATCTCGACCATCGACTGGCGCGTCGCCTCGCGGGGTGCAAGGCCTCTTTCGGCCATGATGCGCTCGACGTTCTCCACCACCACGATGGCATCGTCCACCAGCAGGCCGATGGCCAGCACCATGCCGAACATGGTCAGGGTGTTGATCGAGTAGCCGAGCAAGGCCAGTACCCCGAACGTACCGAGCAGTACGACCGGTACGGCGATGGCCGGGATCAGCGTGGCGCGCAGGTTCTGTATGAACAGGTACATGATCAGCACCACCAGGGCGATGGCTTCGAACAGCGTCTTGACCACTTCCTCTATGGAGATCTTCACGAACGGCGCGGTGTTGTAGGCCACCTCGCTGCGCAACTGCAGCTTGCTGGGGAAGAACTGCTGCAGCTCGGCCAGCTTGGCCTGCACCGCTTCGGCAACGTCCAGGGCGTTGGCGCCCGTGGCCAGGCTCACCGCCAGGCCGCCGGACGGCCGGCCGTTGTGCTCGGCGACCACATCGTAGCTTTCGCTGCCCAGCTCGACCCGGGCCACGTCGGCCAGGGTCACCACGGCGCCGGCGCTGTTGTGCTTGAGCACCACGTCACGGAACTGGGCGGCGGTCTGCAGCTTGCTGCGGGCGTTGATGGTGGCATTGAGTTGCTGCCCGGCGCGGGCGGGCAGGGCGCCGAGCTGGCCGGCCGAGGTGTCGACGTTCTGTGCTTCCAGCGCACTGCTCACGTCTGATGGCATCAGCGCATATTGCTTGAGCTTGTCCGGGTCGAGCCAGATGCGCATGGCGTAGCTCGAGCCCAGGGTGGTCACCTCGCCGACGCCGCTGACCCGGCTGATCTGGTCGTACAGGGTGCTGGAGATAAAGTCGCTGATGTCGGTGGCGCCGATGTCGGGGTTGTCCGACACCAGGGAGACGATGATCAGGAAGTCGCTGGCCGAGTTGTGGATCTCGATGCCTTGCTGCTGCACCGTGTCGGGCAGCCGTGCCTTGGCCTGTTCCAGCTTGGTCTGCACCAGCATCTGCGCGGTGTTGATGTCGGTACCGGCCTCGAAGGTCAGTGTGATCTTGGCGCTGCCCGACGAGCTGCTGCTCGACGACATGTAGGTCAGGCCGTCGAGGCCGGTCATCTGCTGCTCGATGACCTGGGTCACCGAGTCCTCCATGGTCTTGGCCGACGCACCGGTGTAGGTGGCGCTGAGGCTGATCTGCGGCGGGGCGATGTTGGGGTACTGCGCCAGCGGCAGCTTGAAGATGGCCAGGCCGCCGCCGAGCATCACCAGGATGGCGATGACCCAGGCGAAAATCGGCCGGTCGATGAAGAAACGTGCCATGTAATACGCCTCAGTGACTGTTGTTGATCGCGGTGAGGGCTTTGTCCTGGCCCTGGGCCTGGATCTGCACCTGCTGGCCGACGCTGACCTTCTGCAGGCCCTGGACGATCACCTGGTCACCAGCCGCCAGGCCCTGGCTGACCCACCAGCGGTTGTCCACCGCGCGGGCCAGGGTCAGCTCGCGCTGCTGCACCTTGCCATCAACCACCACCAGGGCAGTGGAGCCGCCGCGTTCATCGCGGCTGACGGCTTGCTGCGGCACCAGGATGGCGTCGCGCTGCACGCCTTCCTGGACGGTCGCCTTGAGGTACATGCCAGGCATCAGCAGGCCGTCGGGGTTCGGCACCACGGCGCGGAAGGTCACGCTGCCTGTGCTTTCATCCACGCTCACGCCATTGAAGGTGAGGGTGCCGGCATGGGCGTAGGTGCTGCCGTCTTCAAGCTCCAGGCTGATGCGCGTGGCATCTGCCTGCTCGCTGGCGGCCAGCTTGCCGGAGGCCAGCTCGCGCTTGAGGCGTAGCAGTGTGCTGCTGGGCTGGGTGAAGTCGACGTAGATCGGGTCCAGCTGCTGCACGGTGGTCAGGGCGGTAGTCTGCTCGGCGGTGACCAGCGCGCCTGGGGTGACTGACGAGGTGGCGGTGCGGCCATCAATTGGCGCATTGATGCGGGTGTAGTCGAGGTTGATCTGCGCCGTGCGCTGCGCGGCCTGGGCCGATTGCAGGCTGGCGCGGGCCTCTAGCAGGGCGGCCTGGGCGCTTTCGTTGTCCTCGGCGCTGATAGCGTCGATCTTCACCAGTTGCGCATCGCGTCTGGCCTTGAGCTCCGCTGCCTTGAGCGTTGCGTTGGCGGAACTGACGGTGGCCTTGGCCTGGGCCAGCGCTGCCTGGTAGTGCTGCGGGTCGATCTGGTACAGCGCCTGGCCAGCCTTGACCGTGTCGCCTTCGTTGAACAGGCGTTGCTGGATGATGCCGCCGACCTGCGGGCGGATCTCGGCAATCAGGTGAGCACTGGCACGGCCGGGCAGGGTGGTGGTCAGAGCTTGTGCGGCGGGGGTCACATCGTAGACGGCGACCGCTTGTAGCGGGGCTGCCGGGGTGGCGGTCTCGGCTTCACGGCAACCGCCAATGACCAGTAGCCCGGCACTGAGCAACCAGGCGCGGGCCAGGGGCGAACGGGCAAGCATCAGGGAATGGAATAACGTAGGCATCGCAGGCTCCGAGCCAGAAGATTTCGATGGCCCAAGCGTGCGCGGCAATTGTGCAGGCAATGTGCAGAAAGCGTGGAGATTGCCCTGCGCGCCTTGCGGCAGCAGGGCCTGCGCGCTTCAATAGCGGCAATTCCAAAGTGCCGGCGGTGCCATGAAACTCAGCCTTTCCCGCAAGTTCTTCATCGCCATGCTCGCGGTGTGCGCATTTGCCGTGCTGGGCATGGTGTTCGCCGCCTACCTGAGCCTGAAGTACGGTTTTCTCGGCTACCTCAACCAGCAGGCCGAAGAACGTATGGACCGCATCGTGCCGCGGGTCGAGCAGGCCTATGCGCGTAACGGCAGCTGGGACTTCATCCGCCGCGACAAGGACCAGTGGTTCGAGCTGCTGCGCCCGGACGATGCCCAACCGGACAAGACCTTCGACCCCAGCTTGCTGACTGTCTCCGACCTGACCGGCGCGTTCGTGCGCTTTGCCCTGCTCGATGCCCAGCACCAGCCGATCATCGGTTACCAGGCAGCCAGCAGCGACATGCTGCTGCGGCCGATCCATTACCAGGGCCAGGTGGTCGGCTGGATGGTCCTGGCGCCGCTGCAGTCGGTCACCAGCGTCGGTGACCGGCGCTTCCAGCTCAACCAGCTGCGCTCCAGCCTGTTGATCGGCCTGGCCTGCCTGCTGGCCACGGCAGTCATCGCCTGGTGGCTGAGCCGCGCCCTGCTGCGGCCGATCCGCGAAGTGGCCAGTGCTACCCATCGGCTGGCGGCAGGGGACTACGCGATCCAGCTGCCGGTACGCTCGGCCGACGAAGCCGGGCAACTGGCCGGTGACTTCAACCGCATGGCTGCCACCCTGGCCAGCAACGAGCGCCTGCGCCGCGATTTCATGGCGGACATTTCCCACGAGTTGCGCACCCCGCTGGCGGTAATGCGCGCCGAGCTGGAAGCCATGGAAGACGGCATTCGCCCGCTCGATGGCAACGCCCTGCGCTCGTTGCAAGGCGAGGTCGGGGCGCTGAGCAAACTGGTCGATGACCTGTTCGAGCTGTCCTTGGCCGAGGTCGGCGGTCCCACCTATCGCCGCGAACGCATCGACCTGTGCGTGTTGTTGCCGGTAGTGGCCGACGCGTTCCAGGCGAGTTTCGCCGAGCGCGGCCTGGCGCTGCGCCTGGAATTGCCCGACCAGCCGCTGTGGGTACTGGGGGATGAGTCGCGCCTGGGCCAGTTACTGCACAATCTGCTGGAAAACAGCCGCCGCTACACCGATCCAGGTGGCCATTCGGTACTGCGGGCATTCCAGGACGGCGACCAGGTGCTGGTGCAATGCGAAGACACCGCCCCCGGCGTGGACAACGCGTCACTGGCGCGCCTGTTCGAACGCTTCTACCGCGCCGAACGCTCGCGCAACCGTGCCAGTGGCGGCACCGGGCTGGGCCTGGCAATCTGCCGTGGCGTCGCTGAAGTGCACGGTGGCAAGCTGACCGCCAAGGCCTCGGCCCTGGGCGGCTTGCTGCTGTCCCTTACCCTCCCGGTTGCCGGAGTCCAGGCATGAGCCAGATCCTGCTGGTGGAAGATGAACCCAAGCTCGCTGCCCTGGTGGGGGATTACCTGCGTGCCGGTGGCTACAGCGTCGATCACCTGGCCGAAGGCTTGGCCGTCATTCCGGCGATCCGCCAGGGCCAGTACGACTTGGTCATGCTCGACCTGATGCTGCCCGGTCGCGATGGCCTGGACATCTGCCGTGAGCTGCGCGGCTTCAGCCAGATGCCGCTGATCATGATGACCGCCAGGGTCGATGAGATCGACCGCCTGCTGGGCCTGGAGTTGGGTGCCGACGATTACATCTGCAAGCCGTTCTCCCCGCGCGAGCTGGTCGCGCGGGTCAAGGCGGTGCTGCGCCGCAGCGGCCAGCAGGCGCCGAACCTGAGGCTGGAGCTCGACGCCCGTGCGTTCCAGGTGCGTTACCAGGGCGTGCCGCTGGACCTGACGCCTGTAGAGTTCCGCATGCTTGCCGCGTTGGCGGCGCGCCCCGGCCACGTACTGTCCCGCGACCAGCTGATGAACCACATTTATCAGGATCATCGGGTGGTGGCTGACCGCACCGTCGACAGCCATGTGAAGAACCTGCGGCGCAAGCTCACGGCAGTCACCCCGAAGCACGATCCGTTGCGGTCGGTCTACGGGGTGGGTTATAGCCTGGAGTTCGAGTGAGCCCATGGGTTCGCCACACCCCCAACGGCGAACACCTAAAGGCCAACACTCAAATCATCAAACCCCCACAGCAACGGCCCCAATGCCAGGCTCCCGCCGAATACTAGCCAACGGCACCGCCACCAGCAGCAAGGTCAGCACCACCGTCACGCCGATGCCCCAAGCCGCCAGGCTGAAGCCACCCAGCGAAATCAGCCCGCCGGAAATCGCCGGGCCCACTGCCAGTCCGAGGCTGAGGAAGCTACCGGCGGCAGCCACCACGCGGCCTTCGCGGTCCAGCGCTGCAGCCAGGCCAGTGAGGTAGCTGAGGGCGTAGAAATAGGTAATGCAGATGGTCATCACCCCGGCGGTGTACAGGGTCTTGGAGTGCTCGCCCAGTACATAGCTGAGGCTGGTTGCGCCCGTCAGCAGGATCGCGAGGATCACCGGCGTGCTCATGCCAAAGCGCTTGCCGACCACGGCTGCGATCAGAGGCCCGATCAGGCCAACAAACGACTGGAACGACAGCAGCACGCCCAGTTCATCGCCGCTGTAGCCGACCAGAGTGCCAATCCGCTCGACGAAGGCCCAGCCCATGGTGTCGCGGGCCTGGAACACGAACATTGCCAGCATCATGCAGATCGCCGGCAGGCTCAGCAGGATATTGCCTGCCCCTGGCTTGCCGGTTGGCACCTGAGGCGAAGGCTCGGCAACCGGTGCGCGCTGCACCATCGCCGGAATGGCCAGCAGCATCACTGCCATGGTCGCCGCCATCGCGTAGTAAAGACCGTGCAGGCCATGGGCGGCCATGACCTTGGCATAGCCCAGCATCACCACGATCATCAGCGCCACCGACAGCACGTTCATGTGCCCGGCGACCCGGTCCGGGTGCTTGGCGCTGGACACGGCAGCGTTGCCGCAGGCCAGCGCCAGGCCGGCGCCAATACCCGCCACGCAGCGTACTGCCGCGAGTGCGTAGAGGCTGTCGACATTGGCGCTGAGCAGGTTGGCGGCAATCGCCAGCACGGTACCGGCCAACGCCAGGGTGCGCCGCGGTGCGCGGCCCATGAACGGGGCGACCAGCAGCGAGGCGAGCATGGTGAAGCCGAACTCGGCCGACATCAGCAGCCCGGCCTGGGCCTCGTTGAGTTGCAAGTCGTGAATGATGGCGCTGATCAGGAACGGCAAGGCCCACAGCCCGAGCAGGCCGACGCCGTAGGCAGACGCGGCGGCGGAGAACACCAGGCTCCAGCTCTCGGGCAAGCAGTGTTTTATTGTTTTCATTGGGGTAACCCCTGAATGGCAGGCACGGCATTGGGTAGACGCGCGCCGGGTATCGACGCGCGCAGGGTACGGGTTACTGCTGGCTTTCGTCGACCGGGGTGCCGTCGTCGTACTGCGACAGCCAGCTGACCATCGCATCGCGGTAGCGGGTGAAGCCCTTGTAGTCGACCAGTTCCTGGTCCAGGTCGCGGATCACCCGGTGCATGCGCTTGGCCCACTGCGGCGCGAATTCGGCCAGTTCCTGCAGGCTGACCAGGTAGGTCCGCACCGGGAACAGCACGGCGTTGCTGCGTGGTAGGCGGTGCAGGGGCTGCAGCTCGATGCGCAGGTTGACCCGTTCACCGGCGTTTTCGGCGGTCACGGTGGTGCGTTCCGGGGCCCAGTCGGGCAGGGTTTCGGCGGAAGTTTCCAGGCGCGGGTCGACGGTGATCGACCAGTTGGTGCGGCGTACCGGGTGGCCAGGGCGCAGGCGCAGGAGGAACTTCAGCGCCCGCTGCAGGATACCCATTTCATGCAGCTTGGGCACTGGGCCGTGGAACTCCATGAAGCTCATGCCGAGGTTGAAGCGCAGCGAGTAGTCGGCGCGCTGGGTCGCCATCCCGGCGCCCATCACCAGAGTGTCGTCACGCTCTTCGAGGAGAATGAACTCGCCCTGGGCCTGGCGGGTGATGTATTCCATCGGCTCCAATGGCAAGGTGCTGGCATCGCCGAAGGTGAAGGTCTGGTCGATTTGCAGCGGGCGGTTGATCCAGTGCCACTGGCTGCCTTTCTTCTCTAGGGTGAAGTGCTCGGGGTAGTCGCGCGAATACGACTCCATCAGCAGCTCGAGCAGGTCCCACTGGGCTTCCATCATGTGCGGCAGGGCGGCGTAGTGCACGCCCGGCTGGCTGTCGAGGGTGTGCGCACGGTGGTGACATTCGGAGATGTAGTGCTCGTCGATGTCGAACTGCCCGCGCAGCGCGCCGGTGCCGAACGGCACGTGCGGCTCGACGTTCATCGAGTACATGTACTGGTCTTCCGGGTACGGGAAGGGCAGGCGCAGCACGGCTTCGCGGCTGTTCTTGTAGGTGTGGCCGTGGCCTGCGTCGGCGTAGGATTCGATCGGCTTGAATACGGTCATGTTGTTGTTTTCCTGTCTCAGAGGTCTACGACCAGGCGGCTGCAGTTGGCGCGGGATACGCAGGGCATGAATTTGCGCTTGCTCAGCTTGTCTTCCTCGCTGAGCCAGTCATCGCGATGGTCGAGTTCGCCATCGAGGTCCAGTACTTCGGTCTCGCAGTAGCCACAGGCACCGCCGCGGCACAGGTAGGGCACCTTGTAGCCTGCCTGTTCGGCGGCTTCGAGCAGCGACTGTTCGGCTGGCACTTCGAGGGTCACGCCCTGGCGTGCCAGGGTGACGCTGAACGGCTGGCCGCTGGAGCCTTGTTCGACGAAACGCTCGTAGTGAATGTGGCTGTCGGTCCACCCCAGGGCGCGGGCGCTGTCGAGGGTGTCGTCGATCATGCTGTCCGGGCCGCAGACATACACGTGGCTGCCCAAGGGGCGGTCGGCAAGGATGTGACGGATGTCCATGCGCGCATCGACGCCTTGCACGTACAGCTTCACGCGCGAACCAAAGCGTGCCTGCAGCTCCAGGCCCAGGGCGGTGTGCTCGGGGCCGCGCACGGCCAGGTGCAGCTCGAAGGTGGCCTGCTTGAGCTGCAGTTCTTCCAGTTGCGAGTAGACCGGGGTGATGCCCACGCCGCCGGCAATGAACACGTGCTGGCGGGCGTGCTTGGCCAGCGGGAACAGGTTGGCGGGCTGCAGGATCTGCAGCAGGTCACCTTCAGCGACCCGGTCATGCAAGAAGCGCGAGCCGCCCCGGCCATCACTGACCCGGCGCACGGCAATCTGGTAGGCGCTGGAGTCGTAGGGCGAGCTCATCAGCGAGTAGGCGTTGCGGTGGGTCTTGTCGCCGTCTTCGAGCACCACCACCACGTGGCTGCCGCCGGAAAACGCCGGCAAGTGCTTGCCGGCCGGGTCGACCAAGGTGAAGCGGGTGATTTCCGGGGTGAGCGCTTCGATGCGGGCGACGCGCACGCTGAGGGTGCCGTTATGGGTATTCATGTGTCGAGCTCCTCGGCTGTTGGTAGTTCGCCCGGGACTTCGCCATCGGCCTTGATGCCCTGGAAGGCGGCCAGGCGGCGGGAATAGTGGTCGCGTACCACCAGGTCGAGCTGGCAACCGGGGCAGCTGAACACCCGTTGGGTGACATTCTCGGTATAGGTGTCGCAATGCGCGCACCACACGCGACGAACCAAGGTGCCGCTGTGCTCACGCAGCACTTCGTCACGGTTCAGGTCGACCGCGTTGGCGGCCTGCATGGCGGTGCCGATGAAGCTTTCCGAACCGCTGAGGTACAGGCGCGTGCCCATGTGGGCCTGGCCCAGACGTTCGCGCAGGGCGGCGATCAGCGCCTGGTTGCTGGGGAACACGTCCAGCCCGGCCGCCTCTGCAGCTCGCAATGCCTGCAGGTGGTCGTGCCCGGAGAACGACTCGGTAGAGTAGAGCAGGGTGCTGTGCACGCGCTGCGCAGGGGACATGTCCGCGATCAGGCGCAGCATGGCCGCGCCGCCGCTGCCCTGGCCCGCGATCAGGTGGCGCAGGCCGCCTGCCATGGGCCGCAGCTGGTCGTAGACCGGGCGGCTTTTGATGCCGGTGATAAGCATGGTGACACACCTCGTAAGCCCGAACCCCCGACCTGTGCCGGAAGGTAACGTTAAGGCTGTTTTCAGGCTCGGGCACGGGCGGAAGCAGAACCCATGCCATATTGCCTATGGTTTTATATGTTTTATGACCAAAGTCGACAATCAGTGCTTGAACATCACGTGGCGCACGCAGGTGTAGTCCTCCAGGCCGTACATCGACATGTCCTTGCCGTAGCCCGACTGCTTCATGCCGCCGTGGGGCATCTCGCTGACCAGCATGAAGTGCGTGTTGACCCAAGTGCAGCCGTATTGCAGGCGTGCGGCCAGGCGGTTGGCGCGGCCGACATCGCGGGTCCATACCGAAGAGGCGAGGCCGTAGTCGGAATCGTTGGCGTAGGCCAGGGCCTGGGCTTCGTCGGTAAACGGGGTGATGCTGACCACCGGGCCGAACACTTCGCGCTGGACGATCTCGTCATCCTGGCGGGCATCGGCGAGTACGGTCGGCGCGAAGAAGAAGCCGTCGCCTGCACCCCGGTGGCCGCCAGTGATCAGACGTATGTGCGGCTGGGCCTTGGCGCGCTCGACTAAACCTTCAACGCGCTCCAGGTGCTCACGGGTAATCAGCGGACCGAGCTCGGTTTCAGGGTCGTCCTGCAGGCCCATGCGCAGGCTGGCCACGGCTTCGCCCAGCTTGCTGATGAACTGCTCGTAGACGCCTTGCTGCACATACAGGCGGCAGGCCGCAGTGCAGTCCTGGCCGGCATTGTAGAAGCCGAACGCACGGATGCCTTCGACGGCGGCATCAATGTCGGCGTCGTCGAAGATCAGTACCGGCGCCTTGCCGCCCAGCTCCATGTGGGTGCGTTTCACGCTGCTGGCGGTGCTGGCGATGATCCGTGCGCCGGTGGCCACGGAGCCGGTCAGCGACACCAGGCGCACCTTGGGGTGGTTGACCAGCGGTTCGCCGACGCTCGGGCCACGGCCGAACAGGATGTTGACCACTCCGGCAGGGAACAGCTCGGCCATGATCTCGCCCAGTGCCAAGGCGGTCAGCGGGGTTTGCTCGGAGGGCTTGAGCACCACGCAGTTGCCGGCGGCCAGCGCGGGGGCGAGCTTCCAGGCGACCATCATCAGCGGATAGTTCCATGGCGCGATGGAGGCGATTACGCCGAGCGGGTCACGGCGGATCATCGAGGTGTGGCCCGGCAGGTATTCGCCGCCGGCCGAGCCCGACAGGCATCGGCTGGCGCCGGCAAAGAAGCGGAACACGTCGGCGATGGCAGGGATTTCGTCGTTCAGCGCCGCCTGGTACGGCTTGCCGCAGTTCTGCGACTCCAGGCGGGCGAGGCGGGCGGCGTCGGCTTCGATGCGATCAGCCAGTTTGAGCAACAACTGGGCGCGGTCCTTGGGTGCGGTCTGCGACCAGCCGATGAAGGCCTGGTCGGCGGCTTGCACCGCAGCATCCACCTGGGCAGCGCTGGCTTCGGCGATAGTCACCAGCACCGTACCTTCGGACGGGTTGTACACGGCGTACGGGCTGCCTTGCCCGTCGACCAACTGGCCGTTGATCAGGTGTTTGGTTTGCATGGCGGATTCCTTGGTCGGTCTTATTGGTAGAAATCTAAACCTCTGAAACCATATCTTAATATTTCTAGTTTGCCAACCACTGCGAAAATCCACTTTCAGGCGGTAGAATGGCCGGCAAATCGGTATCGGGCGCTGGCCCGTTCGCTATAAGATGCGAAACTGAACCTTTTAGCCGGGGCCCGCGCCAAGCCTGGCAATGCTCGATAGGGAGAGGCAATGACTGCCCTGAATAGTGCTCGTAACACCGCCTTCATCCGGTTGCGCCAGGAAGGGCGAACCGATGAAGTGGCGCGCCGCCTGGTGGAGGCGATCGAGCTGGGGATGTTCGCTGAGGGGCAGCAACTGCCCAGTGAATCGGAACTGGCCCTGCAATTGGGCGTCGCCACGGTGACCTTGCGTGAAGCACTGGTGGTGCTGCGCCAGCGTGGTTTGATCGAGACTCGCCGAGGGCGCAATGGCGGCAGCTTTGTCTGTGCCCCGGTGGAGTTGCCCGAAGCGCTGCTGCTGCAACGCCTGCGCGACATGAGCGGCCCGGACCTGCGCGACCTGGGCGATGAACAGACGGCCATCTCTGGCACCGCGGCGCGCCTGGCCGCCAAACGCAGCTCGCCGGAGCAGCAGGCACGTATCGCCCAGCATATCGAAACCCTCAGCCAGGCCGGTTCGCGCCTGGCCCGGCACCGCGCCGATGCACGTTTTCATATCGAAGTGGCCGCCGCTGCCCAGTCGCTGCGCCTGACCAGCGCGGAAATGCGCCTGCAGTCGGAGGTCGGTGAACTGCTGTGGATGGAGGCCGCTGGCGGTGGTGACGTGACGGTGGTCGAGCACGAACACCGGGCGATCCTGGAGGCGCTGGTTGCCGGCGATGCGGTGCTGGCTGGCGCCTTGGCCGAAGCCCATGTCAGCCGTGGCATCAAGCGCCTGATCAGCCTGCGTCTGGAGCTGCTGGCCGACGGGCAGGACTGAGCCGTCCATAACAACAAAGCTGTACCTGCGTGAGGTAATGCCATGTTTGCCCTGAGCGACAACGACCCGCTGTCAGCCTGTGCCCAGCAGCTGGACCACACCCTGGGGACCATCTTCGGCCAGGTTCGCCAGCTGGTGGAGGAAACCCGAGCGCTATGGGAGCGGGTGCTGGCCGAGGGCCGCCAGCCGTGTGCCAAGGACCTTGCGACCCTGCGCCCGGCCATCGACCAGCAATTGCTCACCACCGGTGCCTTTGGCTGTGGCGGCGGCATCATCGTCGAGCCCAACGGCCTGGCCGACCGCGAGATGTACCTGGAATGGTGGTACCTGGCCGACGGCGGCAAGACCCTGCCGCTGCGGCCGAACTTCGATCGGCGCCGCGAAAACTACTACGACTACACCGAAATGCCTTGGTACAGCCGGCCGATGAAAACCGGCAAGAGTGTGGTCGAAGGGCCGTACGTGGACCTGTACGGCACCAACATGTACGTGCTGACCTTCACCATGCCGATCGAGGTGCAGGGCCGGTTCATCGGCGTCGCCGGGTTGGACCTGTCGTTGCACAATGTCGAGCGCCTGCTGGTGCGCAGCCTGATGCGCCTGGAGCATGAGGCGGTGTTGATTTCGGCGGACGGGCGGGTGATTGCCTCGAACACGGCGAACTGGATGGTCGGTGACCTGGCCCAGGCCTTGTTGAACACCTTGCCGCGCGATGGCATTCGCCTGGCGCTGGCCGAGTCCGAAGCGGGGTGGTCATTGGTGCGCTTGCCGGTGCTCAGGCGCAAGTGAATGGTTGACTGCTCGGGCCTCTTCGCGGGTAGACCCGCTCCCACAGGTACTGCACAGGTCCCGACGACAGTGCTATCCCTGTGGGAGCAGGTTTACCCGCGAAGGGGCTGGCCCAGGTTTTACAAGGCCTTGCGCATGAACACTCGGGCAAAGCCTTGTTCTTCAGCCCGGTGTGTCTCCGCATAGCCCAGCCTTCGATAAATCTCGATGTTCTCGGTCATCCGCTCATGGGTATACAGCCGCACGGCATTGCACCCTGCTTGCCGTGACCGGGTTTCACAGAGCTGCATCAGCACCTTGCCAATCCCCCGGCCCTTGTACGCGGGCGAAACCGCAACATTGGCCAGCAGCATCTCATCGCCTTCGCACTCCAGCACCAGCACGCCCACCACCTGCATGCCATGCAGCGCCACATGCACCTCTACATCCGCCACCACCTGGCGATAGTCATCCAGCATCGGCGCCGGCGGCTTGCCAATGCGGGCGATGTAGGGCGAGTAGGCCGCCTGGACCAACTCCGTGATCGCCTCGATGTCAGCAGGTTCAGCCCTGCGCAGCGTAAGGTCCGTGTTCAAGGTGAGGCCTCCTGAAGTTCGCCTGAGCCAGATAGGTATGAGTCTGCCACGCTTCACTCCGCTGCTTTCGTATCCAAACGCCGGTCACCCTGTGATAAAAACCGGGCACTCGACAAAAACAACCGGAATGTCTGATGTCTGCCAGTCAACCACCTGCCAATGGCCTGTTCGCCACCTTTTGCCTGAGCAGCTACCTGCTTTCGCTGTCCTACGGCACCACCTTCCTGCTGGCAATGACCCTGCGCGCACACGGTGCCAGCGAAGCCGATGCCGGCACGGTGATCTCCGTCGCCATGCTCAGCACCTTCCTGGCCGTGATCTTCTCCGGCCACCTGACCGACCTGATTGGCGCACCCAAGGCCGTGGCCGGTGGCGCAGTGTTCCTTGCTTCGGCCTGCCTGGGCTTTGCTGCCGCTCCCGGGTTCGGCACGGCCATCCTTTTGTGTGGCCTGCTGCTGGGTTTCGGCTGGGGCCTGTTCTACACGTTGGGGCCGATCATCGTGGCGATGCTCATCGAGCCGGCACGGCGGGTCAAATACTTTGCCTTGCTCTCGGGCAGCATGATGACCGGCATCGGCACCGGGCCGTTGCTAGGGCGCGCTGCGCAGGCGTTGAGTTACCCGGTGGAGGCGGCCTTCGTCGCTGCAGCCGCGGCGAGCGTGCTGGGTGGCGTGATGTTCCTGCTGATGGGGCCGCGCATGCAACAGCTGAAGACCGGCGCCGTGGTGGTGTGCAAGATCACCCCGGCAGCCACGTGTGCGGTGCTGTCTTCCAAGGCGGCCTTCGCCATCCTGATGGTTGGCCTGGGCGGCGCGATCTTCGGTGGCTTGTCGAGCTTCCAGACCTCGTATGCCAGCGCCAGGCAGCTGGACTACTCACTGTTCTTCCTCGGTTTCATGTCGGCTGCGATCTCTTGCCGGCTGCTGATTGCCGGTTTCATCGTCAAGCGTGACCCGTACCGCATGGCCTGCCTGTTCACGGCGTTGATGGTGCTCTCGGTGCTGATGTTCATGTACGGCGTCGACGGCACGGCGACCTATGTGCTGGCGGCAGTGGTACTGGGTGTCGGCTATGGCCTGACCTATTCGGTGATCAACGGCCTGGCAGCCAACGAAGCGCCCGCCGGGCAGACAGCCCAATCGCTGGTGCTGTTCAGCCTGGCCTATTTTGTTGGCGTGTTCGGTTTTCCGCTGTTGGCCGGCAAGGTCATCGTCCAGGCAGGCATGCCGGCGCTGCTGCAATTGCTGCTGGTGATCGCCCTGGCCAACTGGTCGATCACTTGCGGCCGCCTGGTCTGGCGGCGCCTGGGCGGGCGTGCCGTGGCAGTTTGAGTATGCCCGGCTGCTGCCACAGGGTATGATCCGCGGCCGTGATTGGAGCCCGCCATGGCCAAAGACATCGAAAACCCCTGCGTCTCGCTCTGCCAGCTCAACAGCGAGCTGTGCGTGAGCTGCGGTCGCACCCGTGAGGAAATCCGCAAGTGGCGCGGCATGAAACGCCCTGAGAAGATGGCCACCGTGCAACGCGCGGCCACGCGGATGAAGGCCATCACCAAGAAGAACGCCAAGCGCCAGGGTGACAACTGAAGCCGCTGCGCTTGTGTAAGATGCATGCTTCGTAACGTTCCCGAGCCTGCCGCATGGATACCCACTCGCTTCTTGCCTTCACCCTGGTCGCGGCAATCGCCATTGCCAGCCCGGGGCCCGCCACCCTGATGGCCATCAACAACAGCCTCGCCCACGGCCAGCGCAGTGCCGTGTGGTCGTCACTGGGCAATGGCTCGGGCCTGTTCTGCCTGTCGGCGGCAGCCATGCTTGGCCTGGGGGCGTTGCTGGCCAGCTCCGAGATGCTGTTCAACGCGGTCAAGCTGATCGGTGCCGGCTACCTGTTCTACCTCGGTGCCCGGCAGTTGCTCAAGAAAAGCCCGATGCTGGTGGATCAGGCGGCGGAGAACGTCAGCAAGCCGACCCCCTTGAAGCTGTACAAGTCAGCATTCCTGACCGCCGTCACCAACCCCAAGGCGACCATGTTCTTCACCGCGTTGTTCCCGCAGTTCATCGACCAGGGCGCGGCGCTGCTGCCGCAGTTCCTGACCCTGACCGGGATCTTCGTGGCCTTGTCGCTGACCTCGTTGAGCCTGTATGCCGCGCTGGCGTCGCGGGCCAAGTGTGTGCTGACCCGGCCGGCGCTGTCGCGTTGGGTGAGCCGGGTCGTCGGTACAACGTTCATCGGTTTTGGTGCGGCGATTCTGACCATGCGCCGGCAGGCCGGTTAAGAGCGTTCTCTGCGTAATCAGCCAGGCAGTGGGGGCTATGTACTGGGTACCGGTGTTGCAACTAGCGGCGTCATGGCTTTTGGCTGACGCCTGAAGTTCACCCTAGCGAGACCTAGGAGAACGAACATGGACCTGCTCATTGCCCCGGCAGCCCCGGAAGATCTGGCCGGTATTGCGGCGGTGACGGTGAAGGCCTGGCAGGCAACGTTCCAGGGCATCCTGCCGGATGCCTATCTCGCCGGATTGACCATCGAGGCTCAGCAACAACGGCACCAGAGCCTGTTCGGCGGCTGTGGCGTGGTGTACCACGTGGCCAAGGTAGCGGGAGAGATCGTCGGCTTTTCGTCGGGGGGGCCGAATCGAGCCCCGGCGTCTGATGAGGCCAACGAACTCTATGGCTTGTATCTGCTGCCGAGTTGGCAAGGGCAGGGCATCGGGCGGCAACTGCTGCTGGCCGTGGCGATGCAGCTGCAGGCGCCGGGCCGGCAAGGATTGTTCGCCTGGGTGCTGGCGGATAACCCGCACCGGCATTTCTATCAGCGCTGCGGTGGCGGGGAGGTATCCACACAGACCATCGAGCTGGCCGGGCAATCATGGCCGATCACGGGTTATCGCTGGTCTTCAGCTGCTGCAGCTGATACGTGCGTGTTCAATCCCGATGACTATCTTGAAACGCTTGGCGGGCGCGTGTTCAGCCAGTCGCGCAACCCCGAGGCTTGGCGGCTCGCGCTGCTGGCGCTGGAGCGAGCCCTGTCGCGCGCGAGGCCGAACGCGCGGTTGCAGTTGGTGGTGGGTGTGCAGGCGTCGGGGAAAAGCTATTGGATCGAGCAAAATCGTGCCGCCACCAACGACACCAGTTGCCTGTATTTCGATGCAGCACTGCCGCGGCGCGTGCACCGTGCGCCAATCCTAGCGTTGGCTGCGCGCCATGGTGTGCCGGTCACGGCAGTTTGGGTGCAGGCTCCGGTCGAGCAGGCATTGGCGCGCAATGCCTTGCGCCGGGTCGATCATCAAGTGCCGAGGGCGAGTATCGAGGCGGTGGCGGCTGCGTTCGAGCCACCTTGCAGGTCCGAGGGGTTTGTCGAGGTTATCGAAGTGAACGCCAGCCAAAGTGGGCACGAGAAGGCTGCAAGGCTTTGAGTGTCGGCAATCGGTCGGAAGCTGCCGGTCGCGAATGGCTGCTTACGACCCATTGCGGCCCTTCATGAAAGACAGCAATCGGCCAAAAGCAGTCGCTCATGTCGTCATCTTCTTCTGTCCCGCAGCCGTAACGCCCGCGATTACGATGGGCTGCAGACCGCGAAGCATATGTCTCGAATCACGCCTCTAAACGACGTTTAAGGCCATCAGGTGGTAGGTCAGGATTGCTCAAACCCCACCATCACGGATGTGCCCACCATGACTGCTACATCGCTCAGCGTTAATGCCCCGACTAAATTCATCGACTTGAATGACCGTCGATTGGCATATCGAACCATCGGCAGCGGCCAGCCCCTCGTACTGCTCGTTCGCTATCGCGGCACCATGGACGACTGGGATCCGCTGTTTCTGGATAACCTTGCCGAACTCGGTTTTGAAGTAACCATTTTTGACTACAGCGGACTGGGCCAATCAGGCGGCTCTCCCAGCTACAACCCTGGAGCACTGGCGAAGGACGCTATCGAACTCATTCAAGCGCTGCAGCTCGGTAAGGTCGTCATCGGTGGCTGGTCACTTGGAGGCATTGCAGCTCAGGTTGTACTGGCCCAAGTGCCACAGTTGATAAGCCATGCCGTGCTGATTGGCACCACTCCTCCTGGGCTCCTGGCAAAACCCGGTGAAGCGCTGTTCTACGAAATGGCTCGTCGAGAAAATGACTTCGAGGATTTCGTAAATCTGTTCTTCGAACCAGCCTCTGGTGTCAGCCGAGCAGCAGCTGAAAGGGCTTGGGAGCGTCTCTCTGCAAGGACGCAGGAGCGTAGCCCTCAAGTCCCGGTCGATTGGGCCGCCCAGCAACTTGGAGAGGGCCCCAAAAACCCGGTCTTCCCGGCTGAGGCGGTGTTGAATGCGCTGAAAGGCACCACTGTCCCCGTGCTTCATTTGGGCGCTGATCACGACATCGTCTTCCCGGTTGAAAACTGGTATGCCCTGAGCCGCCAGCTTCCGACATTGACGCTTGTGAGCTTTGCCAGTGCAGGCCACGGGCCGCACATGCAGTATCCGGTGGCTGCGGCTCACCATCTCGCTGCCTTCACATCCGCTTAAGGGAAAGGGGCCACCCAGGTGGCCCTTGCCGTCAAGCCGATACCAGACGCCTGGCGTCCCTTCGCACAGCTTGGGGAGGTACGCCATAGCCACGAATGAAAACCTCACGCATATGCCGGCGATCCCTGAAGCCAGTTTCTTTCGCTACGACATCCAAACTGTGTCGGCTCTGCTCGATCATCAAGCGGGCAGCCTCAAGGCGCAGACTTTCCACGGCCTTGGCGGGTGATTGTCCAGTCTCGGCGGTGAACACACGAGTAAACTGGCGGGGGCTTAGATGCACAGCATCTGCAAGCTCCTCGACACTCAGCGGACGGGCCAGATTCTTACGTGCGTAATCCAACGCGCTCTGAATGCGATCTGATTTAGGCGAAAGTGCCAGCAACTCAGAGTGCTGGGATTGTCCGCCGGAACGGCGCTGATGCATTACGAGTTTTCTAGCCACCGACTTGGCCATCTCGATTCCCAGATCCTTTTCCACCATGCCAAGCGCCATATCCAGGGCGGCAGTCATGCCAGCGGACGTCCAGATCTGCCCATCCACAATGAAGATCCGATCCTCTTCGACTTGGATGTTCGGGTGCAGCTCACGCAGTTTTTTTGCGTAGGCCCAGTGCGTAGTGGCTCGACGATTTTCCAGTACACCTGCCTGAGCCAAGACGAAGCAGCCGGTGCATAGACCCGCAGTGCGTCGAGCGCCGTCGGCAAATCCTCGTACGCTGGCCAGCACCTCCTCACTCGGCGGCGTCAGCGGGGTCAGTGTCCCCGTGATCATCCAGGTGTCGGCCAAACTAGGAGCTCCCAGCGGTAGCGTGTCCATATACATCCCGAGCGACGAGCGCACTGTGCCGCCCTCGATGGAAAAATTCTGAATCCTATAAACCGTTTCGCCCGCTACGATGTTCGCGAATTCAAATACGGCCTGGGTTGCCAGCGACATGACCTGGAAACCTTCAGTGATGAGATAGCCGACCCGGTGCATGGTTGGAGCTCCATTGCTCGATGTCCTAAAAGCGCATCATATGTGTCGTTTAAGACGAAAGCGACCTTCTGCATCATGGCTCCACATCCAAACAATGGAGCATGACCATGACACAGCAATCCAAAGGCACCGCCCTCATCACCGGTGCCTCAACCGGCATCGGCTCAATCTACGCGGAACGTTTGGCACGTCGGGGTTATGACTTGGTGCTGGTCGCTCGTAATCGGGAGCGCCTCAACACGCTTGCCAGCCGGCTCACCATGGAAACCAACCAGAACGTAGAGGTGTTTCCGGCAGATCTGGCAAACGCAGGGGACTTGGCAAAGGTTGAACGCAAACTGCGTGAAGACGCCACGATTACCCTGCTGGTAAATAATGCCGGCATTGGCACCCACACCAGCCTGCTGGAAAGTGACGTGGAGCGTATGGCCGAAATGATTACCCTCAACGTCACCGCTCTAACCCGGCTTACCTACGCAGCCATCCCAGGGTTTGTGACACGCAAGCAAGGTGCCGTTATCAACATCTCGTCCATCGTCAGCCTGGCACCGGAGCTTTTGAACGGCGTGTACGGCGGTAGCAAGGCCTATGTGACCGCATTTACCCAGTCTCTGAACAAAGAACTTGCGGACAAAGGCATCAAGACCCAGGCGGTACTGCCAGGGGCCACCGCGACTGACTTCTGGCAGATCGGCGGCTTGCCTATCGAGAATCTGGATCCGGGCATCGTGATGTCTGCCCATGATCTGGTGGACGGCGCCCTGCAGGACTTTGACGACGGTGTGCTGATCTCCATCCCCTCGATGCACGACCTGCAATCGTTCGAACGCTATGAAGCCAGCCGGCAAGCCATGTTCAGCGAGCTCTCCAGCAACCAGCTTGCTCCACGCTACAACGCCAAGTGATAACCCGCGAAGGAAACAGCATCATGACTCGCATCCATGCACTGACGCTCGACCAAGCTCCTACGGCTGCCCAAGCCGCCCTACAAGGTGTGGAAAAGGGCCTGGGTTTCATTCCAAATGCTTTCGCGACCCTCGCCCACTCACCTGCTGCTCTCGCCGGCTATCTCGCGCTTTCGCAGGCGCTGAACAAGAACAGTTTGAGTCCCAGCGAACGTGAGGTAGTGGCGCTGGCGGCATCGGAAGTCAATGGGTGTGACTACTGCATTGCCGCTCACAGCTTCTTTGGCGGCAAAGCAGGCTTGGATGCGAATGCCTTGTTGGCTGCACGTGCCGGAACGCTCGACGGTGTTGCGGCCTTGGCCAGGGTGGTGACGTTGAGCCGAGGCCAGCTAAGCGATGCTCAATTGGCGGCGGCCCGAGAGGCTGGACTAGATGACACCAGGATCGTCGATGTGATCGCCCAGGTTTCTCTGCTCACACTGACCAACTACCTGAACAACGTGGCCGTGACAGAGATTGATTTCCCTCCTGGCAAATGATGGTTGAGTGGAGCGAGCCCACCTGGTCACGGACGCTCCACAACGTTTTCATTCCGAGTGAGAAGGTCTGGTTCCCCTCAGGTTGTTTGTTGTGTGAGTCGAAGCGAACAGCCTGCACCCACTTTTTGAATTCGAAAGAGGTAGAGCCAATGAAGGCTGTCGTTTACACCCAATCCGGTTTGCCTGTCCAAGATCCGCAATCACTTTATGACGCGGAACTACCCACGCCCAAACCCGGTGCTCGGGATCTTCTGGTGGAGGTCAGAGCTATTGCTGTGAACCCGGTTGATACAAAAGTCCGGGCAAGCCGTGGCGGAGAGCATCCACAGGTGCTCGGCTGGGATGCTGTCGGCGTTGTCCGTGAGATAGGTGCTGAGGTTAAGTTGTTCCGACCCGGTGATGAAGTGTTCTATGCCGGTGCCATTGACCGGCCCGGCACCTACAGCGAGCTTCACGTGGTGGATGAGCGCATCGTGGGGCACAAACCTCGCAGCTTGGGCAACGCCAGTGCCGCCGCCTTGCCGCTTACCTCCATCACCGCCTGGGAATTGCTGTTCGACCGCCTAGGTATTGAAGAGAATGGTGGCAAGGATCAACGCCTGCTGGTTATCGGAGCTGCTGGTGGCGTTGGTTCAATCCTGATTCAGCTTGCCAGCAAGCTTACACAACTGACTGTCATCGGCACTGCCTCAAGGCCTGAAACCCAAGGCTGGGTCAAGGAGCTGGGGGCCCATCATGTCATTGATCACTCTCAGTCGATTCCCCTTCAGCTGGAGGAGCTCAAGCTCAATCCAGTCGACTATGTGATCAGCCTGACGCATACCGACACCTACCTTCCTCAGCTAGTGGAAGTGCTTCGGCCACAAGGCAAGCTCGCACTGATCGATGACCCCGCCCAGCTGGATGTCATGCCGCTCAAGCGCAAGTCTCTTTCGCTGCACTGGGAGCTCATGTTTACGCGTTCGCTGTACAAGACGGAGGACATGCTCAAGCAGCATCAGCTACTCGAACGTGTTTCGCAGCTGATCGATGATGGTGTTCTCAAAACCACCCTCGGCGAACACTTCGGTGCGATCAACGCCGAGAACCTCAAGCGCGCCCATTCGGTCATTGAAAGCGGTAAGGCTAGGGGCAAGATCGTTCTGGAAAATTTCTGATCGTTTCAAGCGCCCGCACAGCAGTGCGGGCTTACCCTCAGTGGATACGCGCCGGCGGATCTCGCCAAGGCAATGCAGCTGTTGTGGGCTTCAATGCCTGAGCTCAATTTCTTTCAGCCGTTTGATCAGAAAACCATGATTCAACAATGTCCGCTATGGGTCGGAAGCAGCCATCTACGACCGGCCGCTTTCGATCCAGTCGGCCGTCAAAAGCGTCCGCAAAAACTCGATAATGATCACTACAAAGCAATGGATTTGGCCATTTCTGCCGTTCCAGCCCAACCGCTTTGCTCCTAGACCGGCTTGCCCGTCTCGGTCGCGTGCAAGACCGCGAAGGTGATGCCTCGACGCGCGAACTCGGCGTCAGCAGCATTGCATCAATGCCGAGCCCAGACCTCCGCCACGGTAGGCGGGCTGGACGTTTTCTCCAGCGTCTTTGGCATCAATTAATGAGAAGGCAGCCTATGGCAGCTTCGGGCGTATTTGCAATGGCACCGAGATCCAAAGCGAACATTCGTCCATGGCTACAATGAGTGCCTGCAAACCCAGCCATTGCGGTTACGATCAATCTCGGCCCATGAAAAGGAATTCAAGAAAATGGAAGTAACGTGCACCTCTCTGGATGAAGTCCGGCAGCGCATCGATGTCATCGATCGAAGCCTCGTTTCACTGCTCGCTCAACGCGGCAAGCTCGTGACGCAGGCCGCGCGCTTCAAGAAAACCACCGATGACGTACGCGCGCCGGCGCGGGTCGAGCAAGTCATCGAGAAGGTGCGGGTAATGGCAGGCGAGGCGGGTGCTTCGCCTGCGGTGGTGGAACAGGTCTACCGGGCCATGATATCGGCGTTCATCGCCGAAGAGCTGAACGTTCACGCCACGCTGACTGCCACTGATCCTGCGGGCGATGCGTGAGCATTCATCGGAGCAGCGTGCATCAGGCGGGCAGGGCGCCTCAACCTTTCACAAGGGATCGAGGCGCCTCTGGGTAATGACTACAGCGACAGCGCGGTCACCCGCGAAGACTTGGCGTTGGGTGACCGCGGTCGGTCAGTCCACCCGCACGAACACGTTCTTGGCCATGTTGCTGCCGCCAATGGCTTCCAGACGCTTGCCGCCGTCCAGTACGCGCACATTGATCAGTGCCTGGCCATCCTTGTCGCGCGCGACGACCTCATCATCCTTGCGCTCCCACTCCTCGACCTTGAACTTGTTGCCGTTGGCAATGATGTAGTCCTTGGCGAACTCGACTTTCTGTTTTGGGCCCTGGATGCCCATCACCGTGGTGGTCTGTTCATAAGTGCCTTCCAGGGCATCGTTGCCGCAGCCGGCCAGTAAACAGAAGGGCAATGCTGCGAGCACGAGTTTGAATTGACGCATGGGATTTCCTTATCGATTGGCTTTGATCGAACGACCGGCGCGAGTCATGGCGCCGGTCCTTCGGCTACCGCACGGGGTGCGGTTAACGCCGCGGGATTATACAGATCGTTTAAAAAAAATCAGATTTTGGCCCTTTCTTGTAGTCCATTTCACTGAGGCTCAGGTGATGTGCTGACTGGTCTTGCCCTTTCGCGGGATAAGCCCGCTCCTACAAGGGTGCGTGATTCTCTGTAGGAGCGGGCTTATCCCGCGAAAGGGCAAGACCAGGCAATAGTAATTTCAGGGAGATGAACAATGCCTACAGACAACACCCAATGCACCGTCAGCAAGACCACCTTCTTCCAAGGTGAAAACCAGAGCCACCCATTGTTCCGCACCGAACTAGGCATGACCCAATAAGCCAAAATCGCGTCAGCAGGGAAGTCTGGATGCCGCAGGTCAGCCTTGAACGGCAGAGGCATCAGTGTCAGCAGCCGAAGCAATCGCCTGGGCAAGGCTGACCCGGAGCGGTTCGATGCGCTGCTGCTTAGCAAGGGCTCGCCGGTCTGAGCGCACACGCCTGAACGCCGCAATCAGTGTTCGCCGGTGATTTCCCGTGCAAGCGTCAGGCGGCGGGTGTGGAAGTCGTACTCATAGAGTTCGGCATAGCGCCCCCACTCGATGGCCACCTTGAGCACGCGCTCGGCTTCCTCGGCGTCCATGTACTCCGTCAGGCGGTCGAGCACGGTCTTTTCCAGCAGGCCGGCGGGCTCCAGGTGGAGGCTGTCGAGGATGTAGCTGATCAGCGACACGCGCCCCTTGCACTGGCGCGCGAACAAGTCCTGGCGCCGCGCCTGGCGGGCCGTCACGTAGTTGCGGCCCTGGCGTGTAAGGCGGATGTCGGCCTCGATCACCTGGGCGAAGCCAAGCAGGCCAAGGGCCTCGTAGATCGGGAACAGCACCTCGTCGGGCAGCGCGGTTTCTTCGGCCAGGTGCGGCAGGTCGGCCTCGCCGTTGAAGGGCTCGCCGGCGATGAGCTCAAGCACGCTCTCCATCCGCGCGATGTCGGCGTCGGGCAGCCGGTAGCCCAGCTCCACGGCCGGCGGCGCGCCCGCCGCAGCGATGGCTTCGGGACGCTGGGTCATCAGTCCGTAGACCTCATCGATCAGTGTGCGGACTTCCGCTGAGTCGGCATTGCGCGGGCGGGGCAGGTCGATGTGCAGTTCCGAGCGCACCCGGCCCGGGTCGCTGGAGAGGATGAGGATGCGGTCGGCCATCATCACCGTCTCCTCGATGTTGTGCGACACCACCAGGATGCTGCGGGTGGTGATGCGGCGTTCTTCCCAGAGTTCGAGCATGTCGTCGCGCAGGGTTTCGCCGGTGAGCACGTCGAGCGCCGAGAAGGCCTCGTCCATCAGCAGTACTTCGGGATTCATCACCAGGGCGCGGGCAATGCCCACGCGCTGGCGCATGCCGCCGGAAAGTTCGCGCGGCAGGGCGCCACCGAAACCGGACAGGCCGATCAGCTCCAGCGCCGTGTCGGCCAGGCGCTGGCGCTCGGCCGGGTTCATGCCCTGGGCCTCCAGGCCTAGCTCGACGTTCTGCTGCACGGTCAGCCAGGGGAACAGCGCGAACGACTGGAAGACCATGGCCACCCCGCCCACCGGGCCGTGGATCGGCTGGCCGCGGTAGGTGACGGTGCCGCGGTCGGCGCCGACCAGGCCGGCGATGATCCGCAACAGGGTCGACTTGCCCGAGCCGGAGCGCCCGAGCAGCGCGACGATCTCACGCTCGCGCAGGTTCAGGTCGACGCCTTCGAGGACGGTGCGCGGGGTGCCGTCGGAAGCCTGGAAGGCCTTGCTCACGCTCTTGAGCTCGATCAGCGATGGTTTCATGGCAAGTCCTCAGCGAAGGTTTTCGGCAAGCAGGTACAGGCGGCGCCAGAACACGCGGTTTACCAGCATCACGTAGATGCACATCACGCCGATGCCTAATGCGATGCGGTGGAAATCACCGGCGTCGGTCATCTGCTTGATGTAGCTGCCCAGGCCGTTGGCCACCAGCGAGGTATCGCCCCAACTGACGTATTCGGCGACGATGCTGGCGTTCCACGAGCCGCCGCTGGCGGTAATGGCGCCGGTGATGAAGCTGGGGAACACCGCCGGCAGGTACACGCGTTTCCATTTCAGCCAGCCGCGCAGGCCGAGGTTGTCGGCGGCCAGGCGCAGTTCGTAGGGAATGGTCGCGGCGCCTGCAACCACGTTGAACAGGATGTACCACTGGGTGCCGAAGACCATCAGCGGGCTGAGCCAGATGTTCGGGCTAAGCTGGAAGTGCACCAGCACCAGGACCACCAGCGGGAACAACAGGTTGACCGGGAAGGCGGCGAGGAACTGCGCCAGCGCCTGGACTTTCTGCGAATAGCGGGGCCGCAGGCCGATCCAGATCGACAGCGGCACCCACACCAGCGAGGCGAGGGCGATCAGCAGCATCACCCGGCACAGGGTGATCAGGCCCAGGCCGAGCACGTGCAGGGCCTCGCCCCAGCCGACGTCCTGGTGCACGAACAGTCCCAGGCGGATGAAGGCGAAAGCGCAGACCAGCACCAGGGCCGCGTCCCAGGCGCGCGACCACCAGGCGGGCAGGCGCAGCCACTGGCGCCGTGCCATGGTGCCGTCATGGCGTTGAGCGAACCAGCCCATGGCGCTCTGGAACCCCTTCGCCAACAGCGCGCCGAAGCCGCTCAGCCAACGGCTGCGGCGGCCCCAGTCGAGCAGCCAGGAGCGCTGTGCGGTGTCGCCCTGGGTGTCTTCGAAGCGGAAGCGGTCGGCCCAGGCCAGCAGCGGACGGAAGAACAGTTGGTCGTAGAGCACGATGCCGGTGAGCATCGCGGCGATGGCCCAGCCGATGGCGCCGAGGTTGCGTTGGTCGATGGCCACGGCGATGTAGGAGCCGATGCCGGGCAGCTTGATGTCCTGCCCGGCCACAGAGATCGCCTCGGCGGCAACCAGGAAGAACCAGCCGCCAGACATCGACATCATCATGTTCCACAGCAGGCCGGGCATGGCGAACGGCAGTTCCAGGCGCCAGAAACGCTGCCAGGCCGAGAGGCGGAAGATCCGCGCGGCCTCGTTCAGCTCCGGCGGCACGGTGCGGAACGACTGGTACAGGCTCAGCGCCATGTTCCACGCCTGGGAAGTGAAGATGGCGAATATCGCCGCGCACTCCACACCCAGCAGGTTGCCTGGGAACAGTGCGATGAAGGGCGCGATGGCAATGGCCTGGAAGCCCAGGATGGGCACCGACTGCAGCACATCCAGCAGCGGGATCATGGCCTTCTCGGCGGCGCGGTACTTGGCCGCCAGCGCGGCGAAGAGGAAGGCGAACAGCAGCGAGAAGCCCAGCGCGGTGAACATCCGCAGCATGGTGCGCAGCAGGTAATAGGGCAGGTTGGCCGGGTCGAGAGAGATCGACAATGCCTCGCCGACCACGAACGGCCGGCTCATCTGCATGGCGCCATAGGCGGCGAGCATCAGCAATACCAGCACCAGCGGCAGGAGGATCCAGTCCCACCGATTGGGCACGGCGTTACGCAGGCCTGGCGACGGGATGAACAGGCGGGCCATGATCAGGTCTCTATCGTCAGGGGCTGGGAAGGGCAGATATCGCCACGTGAGCCAGTATGGTTCAGTTGGCTTACAGGTCAATGGCAGTGCCCTTCGCAAGCAACAGGCCAAAGGGCGGCAAATGCCTGAGAGACATTAAGATTTGTTTAATCGTCACTGGCGGGGAGGTAAGTGACGAGGCATGTGCTCAATGCGGCATGGGGAGGGTATGTAGCTGGACCAGCAACTGCGTAGACGATCAATCCCGCCGGCATGAAAAGGAATTCACGAAAATGGTCAGACTTTGCTTGATGAAATATTGCAGACGCAGCGCTGATCGAGCCTGTCGGGGCTCAGGCGATTGCCTGGGCCGCCGGTGTGTCTGAGTCGCTCTGTACAACTGCTGCTTCAGTTTCAAGCTTCAGCCGGTCGGCCTTGCTGATGTACTTGGGCTTGTTGCTCTTGGGCGCCAGCTTGGCATTGGCCTTTTTCTGGTGGGCCTTGAGCAGCTGTTTGAGTTTCTTCTGGCGGTTCATTGCGTATCTCTGATGTGCAACGTGGGTCGCGCATTGTACCTCGGGAACTTCATCCTGCGGGCCCGGTCTGTAGCCTCTCGCCGAATTCACCTGACGCTTTCCGGTCCTTTTGAGTACCTATCCCATGCCTAGCCAGCACCTGCTGCCAGCACTGCTCCTGTTGTTCAGCACCGTCGCCTGCCAAGGCGCGCTGGCGGGTTCATACTCGGCCCCGGTGCGCAGCAACAAGGCCTCGACCCAGCTGATAGAAGCTGCCTCGCGACAATATGAAGAAGGCAAGCTGGACCAGGCCGCCGCCACGCTGGAACGTGCGCTGCAGATCCAGCCGAACAACCCCGCCACGCTGCACTACCTGGGCGTGCTGCGCCTGGAGCAGGGGCAGTATGACCAGGCTGAAGTGCTGGCGGTGCGCTCGAATCAGCGAGTTGGCAGTAATACCGCGTTGCGCAATCGCAACTTCCAGCTGATCCAGGCTGCGCAAAAGGCTCGGAACTCGGCTGCGGTATCCGTGGCCGACAAAACCCGGTGAGCGTGAAGACTGAAATGATTGGTGAATTCAGTTCCATTTATATGTGAGAATTGGCCAATAATTGTCTTTAAAGGAATGAATAAACTGGTGGCCCATTAACAGGAGCCTCCCAATGTCTGCCTATGAATCAACCGCACAGGTTGCTTCCACTTCCAGAAACGCAGGAATCAGCATCGCGATCCTGGCCTTTTCCGCCTTTCTCATCGTCACCACCGAGTTCCTGATCGTCGGGCTGCTTCCCGCGCTGGCTCGGGACCTGAACATTTCGATTGCCGCTGCGGGGCAACTGGTGACACTGTTTGCCTTCACCGTGATGGTTTTCGGTCCGCCCCTGACTGCGGCGCTGTCGCATCTGGATCGGAAAAAGCTGTTCATCGGGATCTTGCTGCTGTTCGCCGCAGCCAACGCCGTTGCGGCCGCTTCGAGCAACCTCTGGCTGCTTGGCGTGGCGCGCGTGGTGCCTGCCTTGGCCTTGCCGGTGTTCTGGGGCACGGCCAGTGAGACCGCCGGGCAACTGGCTGGGCCGCAGCGGGCGGGGCAGGCCATTTCGAGGGTTTACCTGGGGATCTCGGCGGCCATGCTGCTGGGCATTCCGCTGGGTACTGTGGCGGCCAACGCGATCGGCTGGAGAGGGGCTTTCTGGCTGCTCGCCGGGCTGTCGTTGATCATGGCTGTGGCCATGTGGGTCTACATGCCGAGCGTGGCACGCACGGCCAAGGTGGATTTCCTCAAGCAGGCTCGGATTTTCAAGGAACCATGCTTCCTGGCCAATGTGCTGCTTTCGGTGGTGGTGTTCAGCGCCATGTTCATCGCCTACACCTACCTGGCCGACATCCTCGAGCGAGTCGCGGGCGTGGCTCCGGCCGATGTTGGCTGGTGGATGATGGGCTTTGGCGCAGTTGGCCTGGTGGGCAACTGGATTGGCGGCAGGGCCGTTGACCATTCGCCGATCAAAGCCACCATCGGCTTTCTCGCGATGCTCGCACTGGGCATGGCCGCGGCCGTTCCACTGGCTCAAGCTGGCTGGCTGTTCTGTGTTGCGCTTGGGCTGTGGGGCATCGCCAATACAGCGCTTTACCCGGTCAGCCAGGTGCGGGTCATGCGTTCGGTCACCCACGCACAGGCGCTGGCGGGCACCAGCAATGTCTCGGCGGCCAATGCCGGCATTGGTGTGGGCGCCATCGTCGGCGGCATGACCGTTTCGAACCTGGGCATCGGCTACCTCGGCTACGTGGCCGCTGCCGTTGCGGTACTCGCGCTGCTCCTGGCGTTGGCGGTTCGCCACCTCGCGCCTGAGCGTTAGCGCAGGGCACTCAGCTGTCGCCGGGCCGGCTCCCATGGGGCGCCAGCCGTGGCAGCAGGTAGTCCAGCAGGGCACGGACCTTGGGCTGGTTCTCACGGTTTTTCAGCCAGACCAGGTTCATGGGCAGGCCGTCCGTTGCCAGCTCAGGCAGCACTTCGACCAGTGTGCCCTGGTCGATGTGCTGCTGGGTCAGCCAGGTCGGTAACTGGCCGATGCCATGCCCGGCGAGTACAGCGGCCACTTCGCCCTCGCCGTCGCCGACGGCGATACGCGCCTGCGGCGTCCGCCGCTCCATCTCTCCTGGCTGGCGACCTTTGAAGAACCACGGGCTGACCTGGCCGTCGCCGTGCCCATAGCCGACACAGTGGTGCTGATCGAGGTCACGTTCGCTTTGCGGGGTGCCGTGCTGTGCAAGGTAGGCGGGTGAGGCGCAGAAGATCAGGCGCTGGGCGCCGAAAAACTGGTGGCCCAGGCTGGCTGGCCAGGCATCCGGGCCGCCGATGCGCACGACAATGTCGATGCCTTCGTGCTGCGGGTCGATAAAGCGGTCGGTAAACGAGATGTGTGGTTGCAGCAGCGGATGCTGGTGGATGAAGTCCAGGATCAGCGGCAGCACATGCAACCGGCCGAACGAGGCCGGCAGGTCTATCCGCACCTTGCCGTGAGGCTCGTCGCCCTCGGCGCTGAGCGCATGCTCTACCTGCTCCAGATCGGCCAGTACCGAAGTACAGGTGCGGTAGAAGGTGATACCTGCCTCGCTCAGCGCCAGGGTGCGGGTGGTGCGGTTGAACAGCCGCACCCCAAGGCGTTCCTCGAGGCGCGCCACACTCTTGCTCACCGCAGATCCTGTGAGGTTCAGCCGTTCGGCTGCGGCAGTGAAACTGCCCAGGTCAGCGACGGCGACGAACACGTCGAGCCCTTTCAGCCGTTCAGATGAAAACATTCGTTACTCCCTTTGAGCGCCATTGGAACAGGAATTGCTCGCAATGCTGAAAAGCTGACCAGACAGGGGATACGCCAATGCTTGTGGAGGATCACTACTTCATGTTCCTCGTTGTGGCGATCGTACTGGCCGTGGATGTGGTGGCGGTCACCCTGTATTGGCGCAGCAAACCCTGAACCCAGCCTCGGGGGCAGAATACCCCTAGTCGGGGCCTTTGCGATGGATCATCGCCTGGCAGCGCTTCCAAAGCCGAGGTGATGGCGGTAGCCTCGGGAGACCTTGGCCGATAGAAAATCCATTCCCATGCCTGCTGGTTTCCCCGGGTTGCCGTCACTCAATGCGCTGCGTGTATTCGAAGTGGTGGCGCGTCAGTTGAACTTCCGCCTTGCTGCAGAGGAGCTGGGCGTGACCCAGGCGGCGGTCGCCCAGCAAGTGCGTGGGCTGGAGGCCAGCCTGCAGGTGCGCCTGTTCGAGCGCCTGCCGCGGGGCGTGGGCCTGACCGATGCCGGGCGTGGCTATGCGGCGAGCATCCGCAGCGCCCTGGGGATGATCGACGAGGCGACCCGGCTGCTGCGCCCGGCACCGTCCCGGCTCACCGTCAGCGTGACGCCGACTTTTGCCTCGAAGTGGCTGATTCCAAGGCTTGGCCACTTCGCCGAGGCCCACCCTGACATCGATCTGCGCGTGCTGGCCACCGACAGGCTCTCGCATTTTCGTACCGATGGTGTCGACATCGCCGTGCGCTACGGGCAGCCGCCATTCGGTGGCGGGCTGAACGTCGAGCTGCTGATGGAGCAACGGATCGTCGCGGTGGCGAACCCCGCATTGTTGGCTGAAATGGGCAGGCCAGAGAGCTTTGCGGCCTTGCAACGATTTGTCGCCTTGCACGATGGGCATAACTTCTGGCCACAATTCACGGCTGCCTTCTTCCCTGATCATCCGAAGCCGTCGGCGAAGAGTGTGCGCTTCAACCAGACATCGCTGGCCATCGACGCCGCCATCGGTGGGCAGGGTATTACCCTCGCCAGCTATGCCTTCGTCCAGGAAGACATCGCTGCCGGCAGACTTGAGCAGGTCTTTCCACAGCAACTGACGCTGGACAAGGCGTTTTACCTGGTATGGCCACGCAAGGCGCAGGAGGCAGCAGCACTGAGCCTTGTCAGAGGTTGGCTCAGCAACCAGGTAGGCGATAGTTAATCTACTGGATTGGCAAACTTTGCGTGCCTCCCTCGATCAGTTGCCGGCTGCTAGTGTGATGAAACTTGCAACAGCGCAGTTCCATTACCCAAGGAGGCAACATGTCTGTAGAAAAAGTGGCAATCATCACCGCCGGTGGTAGCGGCATGGGCGCTGCAGCGGCACGTCGGCTGGCCGCTGACGGCTTCAAGGTCGCCATCCTGTCCTCTTCAGGCAAGGGCGAGGCGCTGGCCGCCGAACTGGGTGGCATCGGCGTCACCGGTAGCAACCAGTCGGTCGAGGACTTGCAGCGCCTGGTGGATGCCGTGGTGGAGAAATGGGGCCGCATCGACGTGCTGGTCAACAGCGCCGGCCACGGCCCGCGCGCGCCGATCCTGGAGATCAGCGACGAAGACTGGCACAAGGGCATGGACACCTACCTGCTCAATGTCATTCGCCCGACACGGTTGGTGACGCCTTACATGCAAAAGCAGAAAAGCGGGGTGATCATCAATATCTCCACCGCCTGGGCGTTCGAGCCTGTTGACTTGTTCCCCACATCGGCAGTATTCCGTTCGGGCCTGGCTAGCTTTACCAAGATCTTCGCCGACCAGTTCGCTGGCGATAACGTGCGTATCAACAACGTGCTCCCCGGCTGGATCGACAGCCTGCCGGCCACCGAGCAGCGCCGCGACAGCGTGCCGCTCAAGCGCTACGGCACCAGCGAGGAGATTGCCGCCACCATCGCCTTCCTGGCCAGCGACGGTGCTGGCTACATCACCGGGCAAAACATCAAGGTCGATGGCGGCGTGACGCGTAGCGTCTGAGCAGGTTATTGGGGGAGAGGCCAGCAGGTGATCGGCGCTCCGTTTTCAGCGCCTTCAAGATCGAGCGCCGCATGCCTTGCGGCTACGCTTAAAGACCCAAATGCCAATTTTACGTTTTGCGACAAATTTTTTACATTTGTCGTTATAACGTTACGCCGCTCGTCACCGGTGGCCGTCAGCTCGTTCGGCTCTAGACTTGCAAAGCCTGGTCTTTCCTGGAGTCTTAATGAGAGTCGATCTAGACACTGAGGCCGCCGACCTCGATGGTTACCCTCGTTTTCAGCGTGCGCTGGTCCATACGCGCAAGCTGAGGCAGCTGATGTACCTGGCGTTGGCAGTTGCTGTACTGCTGGCGTTGTTGCAAGGGCTGATCGGAATATTCAGCCCTGACTCCTACTGGCTGGTCCTGCTCGCCGTCAACGGCGCCGTGCTGCTTCTATTGGCGGGCGCCGCGCAGTCGGCCTGGCAGGTGGCCAGCTGGCGTGCGATTGCCATGGGCCAAGTGCCCGCCCCGCTGCTGTTTACACGCGCTGGCGAAGAAACCGTCGAGCCTGAATCGCTCAGTCGTTTCGATCGCTGGTGCCGGCAGGTCGCCGATGCCTGCCGGCGGCAATGGCGCAGGCTTGGCGCAGAAACCCCCTGGCTCGTTGGCCTGGCGTGCCTGGCACTGCTGCTGGTCAAGGGCGCTTGGCGCTTCGACCTGGCGACACCGTCGGTGGCAGGGCAGGTGACGTGGGTTGCCATCGGCCTGTTGGCCGTTTTTGCGTTTTGCCTGGTCGTGCTCGAGCGCCACCTGATGGCTGAAAGCGAGGCGACCTGGCCCGAGGCCGCAGCGCTTGCCGCCACCTTGCGGCTGGTCATTGCTGTGCAGGTGCTGACCATTGCCTGCCTGGTCTGTATTGATGGCGAGCGGCTGTGGCCGGCCCGCCTGGCAGTGCTGATCGGCCTGTTGCCCGGCCTGGCAGCGCTCGAACTGCTGACCCGGGCAGTGCTGGCGATGTTCCGCCCCTCGCGCCCAGGTGAAGAGCCGGCACTGGTGGCGCGCAGCCTGGCGGGTGACTTCCTGCAATGGCCACCGCGGCCACTGGCCGTGCTGCAGGACGAACTGCATGAACGCCTGGGCATCGACCTGCGCCAGGTATGGGCGTTCGCCTTCATGCGCCGGGCATTCCTGCCGGTGGCGGCGCTGGTGGCGCTGGTCGGTTGGCTGCTGACCGGCATCGTCGAGGTGCCGACCAACAACCGTGGCGTCTACGAGCGCTTTGGCAACCCCGTGGCGGTGTACCCGCCAGGCCTGCATGTCGGCTTGCCCTGGCCCTTTGGCAAAGTACTGACAGTGGACAACAGCATCGTCCATGAATTGGCGACGACCACCGCCGAGGGAGTCAGCGAATCGCTGGCGGCTGCCGACGGTGCCCCGCCGACCACCGCCAACCGGCTGTGGGACGCCACTCACCTGAGCGAGAACTCGCAGGTGATTGCCGGTGCCGATGGCGGGCGTCAGGGCTTCCAGATCGTCAACATGGACGTGCGCTTCATCTACCGCATCGGCCTGAGCGACGCGGCCGCCCTGGCGGCGGCCTATCACACGGCCAACGTCGAGCAGCTGTTGCGCAGCGTTGCCAATCGCGTGCTGGTCCACGACTTTGCCGGCCGTTCGCTGGATGGTCTGCTGGGCGCCGAACGTGCCGAGCTCGGCCGTGACATCGGCCGTGCGGTGCAGGCGGACCTCGACCGCATGGATACCGGGGTAGAACTGCTGGCGACCTCGGTGGAGGCCATCCACCCGCCCGCCGGCGCAGCCAATGCCTACCATGCCGTGCAGGCCGCGCAGATTACCGCCCAGGCGCTGGTCGCCCGTGACCGTGGGCTGGCAGCGCAGAAACTTGATGAAGCCCGCCAGAGCGCCACGTCGTTGACCGACAAGGCCACGGCCGACGCCCATGAAACCCAGACCAAGGCCAACACCGCCGCGCTGCGCTTCGATGCCGAGCACACCGCCTGGCTGCACGCAGGCCAGGCGTTCATCCTCGAACAGTACCTGGAGCGTCTGTCGCAAGGCATGGCGCAGGCGAGCAGCCTGATCATCGATCACCGGCTGGCGGCGAACCAGGCGCCGACCCTGGACCTGCGCAGCTTTGCCTCGCCTATCGACCCTTCACAATCGAAACCCGCATCCGGCCGTACCCAGGAGCGTAACCCGTGAGTTCCCATACCGCACATGGTCATGACCACGACCACGACCACGACCACGACCACGACCACAATCACGATCATGCCGATGGTCACGGCCGTACCCGGCCCGCCTGGCTGCGTGTCGGGGTAGCGCTGCTGCTGGTCCTGATCATGGCCGCGACGGCCTGCCTCGTGCAGGTGCGTGTCGGCGAAGCAACCGTCATCACACGCTTCGGTAACCCGTCGCGGGTGCTGATCGAACCCGGGCTCAACTGGCGCTGGCCCGTGCCGTTCGAGGCCGCGGTACCGGTCGACCTGCGCTTGCGCACCACCTCAAGCGGGCTGCAGGATGTCGGCACGCGGGATGGCCTGCGCATCATCGTGCAGGCCTATGTCGCCTGGCAGGTGGCGGCCGATCCGCAGAGCATCCAGCTGTTCATGCGCGCGGTGCAGAACCAGCCCGACGAGGCGGCGCGGCAGATCCGCACGCTGGTGGGTTCGGCCCTGGAAACCACGGCCAGCGGTTTCGAACTGGCCGACCTGGTCAACGTCGATGCCAGCCGGGTGCGCATCGATGGCTTCGAGCAACGCCTGCGCGAGCACATCGAGCAGCAACTGATCAACAGCTATGGGGTACGTGTGGTGCAAGTGGGCATCGAGCGCCTGACCTTGCCCAAGGTCACCCTCGAAGCCACCGTTGACCGCATGCGCGCCGAACGCGAGACCATCGCCACCGAGCGCACGGCCGAAGGCAAGCGCAAGGCCGCCGAGATCCAGTCGGCCGCCGAGCGTGATGCCCGCATCCTGCAGGCCGATGCCGGGGTGAAGGCCGCACAGATCCAGGCGCAATCGCAAGTACAGGCGGCGGACATCTACGGCAAGGCCTATGCCGGTGCGCCGCAGCTGTACACCTTGCTGCGCTCGCTCGACACCCTCGGCTCGGTCATCAACCCCGGCACCAAGTTGGTGTTGCGTACCGACGCGGCACCGTTCCGTGCCTTGGTAGAGGGGCCTGTGCTGCCAGCGGGGGCTGACCATGGCCAGCCGTGAGCCGTTGTCGTCCAGGCTGCCCGCGGGCCCCTGGCTGCAATCGGGGCGCATCGGCTTCCTGGCTCTGTACGTGGTGGTGCTGTTGGCGGCAGTGGGCTGGCTGTTTGGCAATGTGCGCCAGATAGGCCCGGAAACCCGTGCGGTGGTCTTGCGCCTGGGCGCCGAGGAGCGCATCCAGAACGCGGGCTTGTTGCTGGCCTGGCCTCAGCCCTTCGAGCAAGTGGTGATGTTGCCCTCGGCAGCGCGGGTCACCGAACGCCGGGTGGAGTTGCTGCTGCGCTCGGCGCTTGCGCAGAAATCCGACAAGGACGGCACCCTGGCCAGCGATGCCACGGCAGGTTCCGGTTATCTGTTGACCGGCGATGCCGGGGCGGTGCAGCTGGACGTGCGGGTGTTCTATAAGGTGAGCGACCCCTACGCCTTCGCGCGACAGGGGCAGCACGTGCAACCCGCGCTGGACCGCCTGGTGGAACGTAACGCCGTGCAGATCTGCGCCTCGCGCGACATGGATGCCATCCTGGTCGCGCGCCCGGAGCTGGTCGGCGGCGATGCCCGTTTGGCCGATCAACGCGAGCGGCTTCGCGGTGACCTGCAGCAAGGCATCAATGGCAGCCTGGCCCGGCTGCAGTCGGCCGGCGCCAGCCTGGGCATCGAGGTGGTGCGGGTGGACATCCAGTCTTCGCTGCCGTGGTCGGCGGTCAGCGCGTTCAACACGGTGCTTACCGCCAGCCAGCAGGCCGAGCAGGCGGTGGCCAAGGCTCGTAATGACGCCGCTCGCCAATTGCAGCAGGCCACCCAGTCCGCTGATCGTACCGTGCAGGTGGCCCAGGCCGAAGCCAGCGAGCGCTTGTCCCGCGCCCAGGCCGCCACCGCGACGATCGTCGGCCTGACCCAGCAGCAGGATCCGCAGTTGCTGCTGCGCCTCTACCGTGAGCGGGTGCCGGCGATCCTGGCGCGTGCCGGGTCGGTCACCACCGTCAACAAAGATGACGTCGGGCACATGATCCTGCAGGGCCCTACGCAATGACTACGATGCCTTTTTCCCAGTTCTGGAGCTGCTCGCGATGAGTACTCATCACTGTCATGGTCACGGGCACCATCACCATGCCCACAGCCACCTCACGTCCGGCTTGCTGTCGCAGGCTGAGCAGCGCACCGCCGCACGCCAGCTGAGCCTGGCGATGCTGGCCCTGGGGTTGCTGGCGCTGGGCCTGGTCTGGCGCTGGCTGGCGCCGACCCAAGAGGGCGTCAGCCAACTGCTGCTGGGCGCCGCCTCGCTACTGGTGGCGGTGCCGGTACTGCGCTCGGCCTGGTTCAGCCTGCTGCACCCCAGCCTGCATGGCATCACCGATCAGCTGATCGCCCTGGCCATGCTGGGCGCCTGGGCAACCGGCGACCTGGCCACCGCGGCACTGCTGCCGATCATCATGATTTTCGGCCACATGCTCGAAGAGCGCAGCGTGCTGGGTTCGCAAGAGGCCATTGCCGCGCTGGGGCAGTTGACCCGCAGCCATGCGCGGCTGATCGATGCCGACGGCCAGGTGCGCGAGGTCGACAACGCCAGCCTCAAGCCAGGTGACCAGGTCGAGGTGCGCGCCGGTGACCGCGTGCCGGCCGACGGTCGTGTCCTGCAGGGGCAGGCCAGCCTCGATACCGCGCCCATCACCGGCGAGGCGGTGCCGCTGGAAGTGGCCAGTGGCATGGATATCCATGGTGGTTCGATCAACCTGGATGGTTTGCTGCGGGTAGAAGTCACCCGTGTTGGCGATGACTCCACCTTGGGCAAGGTCATTGCCCTGATGCAGCGCGCCGAGCAAGCCAAGCCGCCCATTACCCGGCTGCTCGAACGCCACGCCGGGCGCTACCTGGTACTGGTGTTGCTGATTGCCGCCGTGACCTGGTTCATCACCCGCGATGCCCAGGCCATGCTGGCCGTGCTGGTGGCTGCCTGCCCGTGCGCCCTGGTGCTGTCGGCGCCGGCGACGGCAGTGGCGGGGATTGCCGTCGCTGCCCGGCATGGCATCCTGATTCGCGGTTCGGCCTTTCTCGAAGAACTGGCCGATTTGTCTTCGCTGGTGATCGACAAGACGGGCACGCTGACCTACGGCGACCTGCGCCTGCGCAGCGTAGTTGGCACGGCCGCGGGCTTGCCCGAGGCCGATATCGTCAACCTTGCGGCCAGCCTCGGCGCCGCCAGCAGCCACCCGGTCAGCCGGGCCCTGGCGGCGCTGGTGCCCCATGAGCAGCATCTGGCCCTGCTGGACATCCACGAACGCCAGGGCTTTGGTGTAGTGGCGCACACGGCCGAGGGTGAAGCGGCCCTGGGGCGCCCGGAGCTGTTCCGCCAACTGGGCCTGCAGGTGCCGCCGGTGCCCGAGCATGACGGCCCGATTGCCGGCCTGGCGCTGAACGGGCAATTCCTCGCCTGGCTGCTGCTGGCCGACCATGTGCGGGCAGAGTCTGCCGAGGCGATGCAGCAGCTGCGCGAGCTTGGCCTGCAGCGCCAGTTGCTGCTGACCGGTGACCGCTGCCGTGTCGCCGAAGCCATTGCCGAGCAGGTCGGCATGACGCGCGTGGTGGCCGAAGCCCTGCCGGAAGACAAGATGCACCACGTCAACCAGGAACTGCAGCTGGGCTTCCGCCCGTTGGTGGTGGGGGATGGCATCAACGACTCGCTGGCGCTGAAGGCCGGTGTGGTCGGGGTGGCCATGGGCGCCAACGGTGCCGACATTGCCCTGGCCGCAGCGGATATCGTGCTGATCAACGGCGACCTGCGGCGCCTGGCCACCTGCATCCGCCTCAGCCGCGAGTGCCGACGCACACTCCAGGTGAATGTGCTGATCGGCCTCGGTTGGACCTTGGCGATTGTGATTGCCGCCGCATTCGGCCTGCTGGGCGTGGCGGGGGCCATGGTTGCTGCGCTGCTGCACAACCTCAGCACGCTACTGGTGCTGACCAACGCCGGGCGCCTGTTGCGCTATGACGAACGGCTCGGGCAGAGCAACGCGGTACCGGCGCTGCAGCCCTAGCTGAGCACGGCGTCAGGGCCAGGCGCGCGCCTGGCCGCGCCGCTGTTGGCTGCAGGCGCGATGCTCCACTCGGCGCTGTCGCGTCGCTGCAGGCGACGGAAGTGGGCCGCAATGCTGTCGATGATCGGCGCATCTTCGAGCGGGTCCAGCCCCGGATAGGGCTTGCCGTGGTAATCACCCTCATGGGTCAGTACCGCCTCGACCTGCTCGCCGCTGGCCCTGTAAAGCTGCTTCATCAGCTGCGCCTCGCGATCTTTGCTGGTGTTACAGCGCAATGCATAGTGAATGGCCAGCGCCGCCCCGAACGCCAAGGCCGGCGTGTCTATGCCGTGCTTGCGGGCCAGGTCGATGCTGCTGAGGATGCGTTCGTTGCGCTGCAGCTTGCGCATCGGGTCGCGGCCGACGCGGGCACAAGGGTCCTTGAACGAAGACTTGCAGCGCTCCAGGAACGCGTCGGCAAACCGCCCGACCACCTCGGCCATCTGCGGGTACTCTGCCACCAATGCAGGCGCCACTTCCTGATGGATCAAGCGCTCGGCCAGCGCGCTCACGCGGGCGTCGCCCATACCCTGGCCGACCCAGCTGTAGCCCAGCAGGCTGGCGTACCAGGCGATGATGGCGTGCGGGCCATTCCACAAGCGGTTCTTGATGATCTGGATCTGGGTAATGTCAGTGACGGTTTTCACCTGGCGCAGCCGTTCCAGCAGGTCGCCACCGCGCTCGACATACAGCGGCATGTCGGGCTCGCTGTTGAACAGCACCAGATGCAACTGGCTCAGCGCATTGCTGGACTGGGCGAAAGGCCTGAAGTGGCCGATCAGCCGTTGGTACTCGGCGGTCGGTTTTGCTGGCACCGGTTCGTCTTCAAGGCTGTTCTGGAACATCTGCGACTTGATGCGCAATTGCCGAACCAGCGCATCATTGCTGATCTTGGAAACGATGCGGCTGACCACGGTTTCGGCGAAGTGGGTCTTTTCCAGTACCTGCTTGCAGATTTCGGGCGTACACAGCAACGCCAACTGCGCCTGTACCTGCCGGCGGACAAATGCACCGCCGCCGATCTTGTTGAGCACGATCAGCAGGGTCAGCTCACGACCGCGGCGCTCGAAGCGCTGCAGCAAGCCTTTGGCAATGACCTTGGCCTGCTGCTGAATCGCCTGTTCGGGCAGGCTCAGGCCGATGATTTCGGCGGCGTTGTACATCTCGATCACCGCCTGCTCATCGTCCATGTCGATCATGCGCACATTTTCGACGGTCTGGTCGAACGCGCTGGCACCGTAGCGCACGCTGTAGCGGCCGAACGCGGCAACGGTTTCCCTGAGCATGCGCGAGCGGGTGGCAGCGATGATTTCGCAAGGCCGGGTATAGCCGTCCCAGTGGGCGAACACCTGGGTCAGGTAACCGCCGCCGATGGCGCCGAAACCATGGATGCCGACACAGAACTGGTTGAGCGAGGCCGGGAAGGGTTCGGCGAGCTCCGGCATGCCCAGGTCGGGCACGCATTCGCTCAGGTCGGCGAGGAACCCGTGCATGCTGCGGTAGGCCTTGAGCGCACCCGCCTTGACCTCGGGCGCAGGCGGCTTGATGTCTTCGATCAGAATGGCCTGGCCTTCGGCGCGGATGGCTGAAAGCAGGCCGTTTTCCGAGTCTTCGAGCATGAAGCACTGAGCGGGCGCGCAATTGAGTGCGCGGGCAGCGCGCAGGAAAATTTCCGGGTGCGGCTTGCCCTGGCTGACCTCATCGCCGCAAACGGTGATGTCGAAGTACTTGAGCACGTTGGCATTGATCAGGTATTCCTCGGCAATCGCACGGCGGCTGGACGTGGCCACCGCCAGGGTCAGGCCGGACTTGCGCAGGCGTTCCAGCACTTCCAGCAAGCCTGGCTTGATCGGTACGCCGTGATTGCGCACGTACTCCAGCTCCAGCTCATCAGCGCGCTGACGAATCTGCGCATAGGGGAAGTCCTCGCCGTTGTGGGCCTTGGCGAGGGCCTCGGCCTTTTTCGCGCTCAGGCCCAGCGAGCCGATCAGCGTCTGTTCGCTCAAGGCCCTGCCGAAGATTTCCAGCGAGGCCTGTTTCAACGTTTTGAAACGCAGGCGCTCGGTGTCGAACATCGTGCCATCCATATCGAAGATGGCGCTGAGAATTTTGTTGCCCTGAAACAAGATCATGTAGGTATTGCCCCTTTTTTTGGCGTGAAACACTTCGCCTTCAGCGACTGAATGGCGAGTCAATGCGTGTCGACTGCGGGATGGGCAGTCAGGTAGGGGGCATGCGATCTACAGGGGGGCGCTCGGGTTTGACCCAGAGGTAGGGCGGAGCGGCGCGGGGCGTGCAGAGGAGGGCGAGGAACTTCGAGGCAAGGCGGGCGACTTTGGATTCACGCCCACTGGCTGCAGCTTGGCTGGCAGACAATGGGCGCACAGAGCGATGGATACGTGTGATTCCAAGCATGAGTTGCTTATCTTCCTTATTCGGGTGACTGTCGTTCCTTTTTTACCCTTGCACGTATGCGCAAGCATATGCAAGGCGGCAGTCACAGAAGAACAGGTGCACATGACGCGCGAAGCAACCTGTTTTCTGATTTAACAGAGGACTCTGTGGGAGCGGCTTTAGCCGCGAACACCGGCAACTCCGGTGCCATCCACCGCGTCGCCTGCTTCGCGGCCATAGCCGCTCCCACAGGGATCGCGCCAGCTATTAAAGAATGAGTAACACCTTTGCCGGTCTGAGCCTTAGCTGTCCTTGCCCAGCACGTAACGGTCGAACTGCTCGATGTACTCGTCGACGTTGTCTTCCAGCATCATCCGGTACTGCTCGCTGAAGTACTTCAGGATTTCCTCGCGCGCGGCGGCCATTTCGGCGCCGGACTTGAAGTTGCGGGCGCTGAGCCAGGCACTGAAGCGGCTGGCGGCGAAGGTCATCGAGGCGCTGACCTTGCCGATGTCGGCGAGGGTGTCGAGCTGCTGGTTGGCCAGGTCGATATGCGCATCGGCGCGGTCGTAGAATGCCTGGTCGGTGGCTTGGGTCATGGCGGGATACCTGTGTGGGCCTGTCGTGCGGGGCGCGCAGCATGCCACAGCGGGCACCTGCCGGCAGCAATTTCCGGCAGCAGCCTAGCGCGCCACGGAGCGGCGCCGCTTGTTGCGGTACATGTCGTCATCGGCGCAGTTGAGCAGGGTGTCGATGTCTGCGCCGTCGTCCGGGTAACAGGCCACGCCGATGCTGCAGGACGGCATGGGCAGTGCACGCTGCTCGCTGGCCAGTGGCGTTGCCAGGGCGGCGAGGATCTGGGCCATCTTTTCGGCTACCGCGCCCGCCGGGCTCAAGTCGCTCAGCAGCACGGTGAATTCGTCGCCGCCCATGCGTGCCACCGTGTCCTGCTCGCCGACACAGCCCTCCAAGCGCCGCGCGACGGCGCGCAGCACCTGATCACCGATGGCATGCCCGTGCACATCGTTGATGCCCTTGAAGTCATTGATGTCCAGGAACAGCAGCGCAAACGGGCGCCCGTGGCGCAGGGCGCTGGCCAGCCGCTCGTTGAACAGCGAGCGGTTGCACAGCCGGGTCAGCGGGTCATGGTGGGCGAGAAAGCGCAACTGCTGCTCGGCCTGGGTAAGCGCCGTGATGTTGCGCGCCACGCCAATACGCGCGCCCACCTCTTCGGACCAGAAGGCCGACCAGAGGATGTGCACCACGCCACCGTCCTTGCGCAGGTAGCGGTTGCGGAAGTCGCTGTGCGACTGGCCGTTCATCACCCGAATGATCGAGGCCCTTGTGGCGTCCAGGTCTTCGGGGTGCATGTAGCGGGTGATCGGGGTGCCGATCAGCTCGTCGGCTCGGTAACCGAGCAACGCCTCGCAGGCATTGCTGACGAACACGATGGTGTTGTCCCGATCGACCACGAACACGGTGTCGAGCATCAGCTGGATCAGCTTCGGGTAAAGTGCTTGCAGGTCAACAGGCATAGGGGCGTCCGCTGCATCGGGCTCAGGCGTGGCCAGCATACACAGAGCAGGGTTGGTTCCACCAGCGGCCATTCAAACAGATATACTCCGCGGCCGTTTTGAGCATTCAGGAGTCGTTCATGCAGCAGGTTCTGCTCATCGTTGATGTCCAGTCCACCTTCAGCCCACCCGAATGGCTGGTGGACGGGATTCGCCTGTTGTCAGCAAGCATTCCGTCGATCGCCTCGGTCGAACTGCACGATGAGCAGGTGACGCCGTTCCAAGGCCAGCTTGGCTGGCACCCGGCCGCCGAGGACGAGTGCCTGGTCGAGGTCGACCAGGTGTTCATCAAGCATGGCTATGGCCAGACCGCCGAGACTATCGCCCACATCCGGCAGCTCGGCGTTGAGCGCGTGCTGGTGTGCGGCATGCAGACCGAAACCTGCGTGCTGGCGGCAGGCTTCGCGCTGTTCGATGCCGGGCTCTGCCCGACCCTGGTGACCGACCTGACCGTCGGCTCATCGCTGGACCGCTCCGGCAAGTTGGGTACCGACCTCTGGAAGCACCACTTTGGCAACGTGACCACTCGCGCTGAGGTGATGGCTGAGATCGCGCAGTCTGGTCACTGAGAAAACCGCGAAAAGCCAACGTGCATCGTTTAGCATGGGGACGCCGATGCAGGCTCCCTTCCTAATCGAAACGCGCTAGCCCCCATGACTGCCTTCTACCTCAAGTTCCTCATCACCCCCACGCTCATGTTGGCCATCTCGCTGGCGGCCAAACGTTGGGGCACGCAAATCGGCGGGCTGCTTTCCGGCTTGCCGGTTACTTCAGCCCTGGTCGTGCTGTTCCTGAGCCTCGAACAGGGCCCTGGCTTTGCCTTGCAGGCCGTGCCTGGAGCCCTGGCCGGCCTGGCGGCGGTCCAGGCGACGTACCTGTTCTACTACCGGGTGACGCGGCGGATCGGCGCATTCCCCGGCTGTATCGCCGCGCTGGTGGTTTACGCAGCCATGGCGGCCTTGATGAGCCACCTGGGTTGGGTGGCATTGTCGGTGGTGGTGACCCTGGCGCTGCTCAGCCTGATCATCGTCGTTACCTCGCAACCTGCGCCCACCGGCAACGCCAAGGTGGTGCAACTGCCGCGCTGGGTGATCCCGATGCGCATGCTCACGGCCACCGCGCTGCTAGTGGCGATCACTGCTAGCGCCGAGTGGCTCGGGCCGGTGGCCAGCGGCCTGCTGGCACCGATCCCGGTGATCGCCTGGCCGCTGGCGGTGTTCGCCCATGTTCAGGGTGGGCACCAAGAGCTGGGCGCGATCGTGCGCGGCAACGCCATTGGCGGCGTGGGCGTGTTGGGTTTCTACCTGACGGTGAACAGCTTCATCGAACAGTGGGGCACCGTGCCGGCCATTGCCGCCGCCGTGGTACTGGCCGTGGTGGCGACCTTCGCCCTGGCCAAGCTGCTGGACCGCCGCCGGAAGTAGTCGTCACGGCGCATGGCGCTGCCCGGCTGCAGCTGACCCGTGCATCTGGCGGCCATTTTGTAACTCCTGGATTCGGCAGGGCCGTTTGAAAGCCGATTTACCGATGAGTGAAGGCGAAGTGCCGGCCGGCCGTGCAACTGCCGCAAAGTAGCGCCGTTGCTGGGCCGGCGCTCTTTCCCTGCTTCGGGTACTTTTACGCAGTGTAGGAAAGCGCGAAATCACCCGGTTTCTCTGTCCTACACACCCTTTTTCGCTCAACACACTGTTCATTGTGAAAAGGCAGGCACCGCATGACCGGCGCTGCTGCGCGACTGGATGATCCGATCGAGCATTCCAGCGCATTGAGCGGCTTATTGGCCGGCCTTGCCTTGGGTGCCGGCGCAGTACTGATCGGGATTGCCGTGGTCGGCACCGGAGGGCTGGGTGGCCTGGCGATTGGCGCCATGATCGGTGCAGGAGCGGCTACCGGCGCGGGCATTGGCGAGTTGCTGGGAAGCCTCTCACATGCTCAACGCGAAACAGGGTGGATTACTTCAGGTTCTGACAACGTGCATATCAATGGCAGACCCGCTGCCAGGGCGCATGTCGATCAAGCGGTATGCACTGACCATCTTGTGGTTTCACAAGCCCTCGCTCAGTGCAGCCGGTCTGTCTATATCAACGGGCAGCCTGCGGCGAGGGTTGGGGATTGCACGGTATGCGATGCGAGAATCAGCGCCGGGTCATCGTACGTCTTTATCGGTGGTGGCTCCGAAACTACCGATGAGATCGACCCGGAAGTGCCAGGCTGGCTTGAGGCGACGGTATTGGGGTTTGGACTTGCCAGTGCCGTAGCGTTGGTAGGGCCGGAGATGGCGCTGTGGGGAATGTTCGGAGGTGTGGTTGGTGGTGAGGCAGGGTATCGCTTTGGTAGAAGTCGTTACGGTGAAGGGGCAGATCAACAAAAGCTAATAGCTTTTGGTAGTGCAGTCATCGTAGGTGGGTTGACTGCAAGATATAAAATTCAGCCAAGCGGAGGGCTTGGATCAAACTTTGCTAATGTTGAGGTTGTTAGGCGCCCGGTTTCGGCATCACATACCGGGGAGATTTCGAGTTCAGCTGCTGAAACGGTGCCCACTTACAATGTGCCGTACTCACCCATTACAAGAGGTCAGCGTGTAGTCCTGAAGTCCGAAATGGACAAGAGAATCATGACCAAGGATGAATATAAGTGTCTGGATTGGGATAGGAGATTTGCGAATAAGAGAGCTAAAGGGGTTGCTAGATTTTGGGCTGATGAGCGAGTGAGGTTAAAGCTCGGTGAGCCAGGTACCAGGAATTGGACGGCCGAGCAGCGCGCAGATATATTAAATAACGTCACTCCTAAGTTTAATGGGGAGTCAATGCAGGGGTATCACAAATACAATGCTTTGGACCATCCGCAGCTTGCAAGTGATCCGTTTAATATATATCCTGCAACACGTGCAGAGCATTTTTTGAAATAGCATGGCGGTAATTGGAAAAATGACTCATTTGGCAAGCCAGTTAGTATAAGCCATCCCGAGGACTTCTGATGAGTGTTATTGTAATAGTCGTCGAGCAAGATGAAGTGTCGGCGTCAATGCTTATGAAGCTTCGTCGTGTACTTGGAGTATCACTGCAGTTGCTGAAGGGCGAGATCCTGTCGAGAAACCCAATTATAGAGCTGGAAGTGTTCGACGGTGAATATCAACAGCATGCAGAGCTAATTCGCACAGTGATTGCGCTTCTGGATGCCGAAAAGATAAAAGCGTCTTATTATGAGATTCCTTACGGCCAAAAATATTCGGGCAATCAGCAATTATCTCTATGGAAAGTTAATTCAAGCCTGATAGAAGGCATATTGGTGGCGGCTGATAATGAAGTGAGGCGTCAGCATGATATTTAAAGCTGTGGTAGATGTAGTTGTGGAACGGTGAATAAGCCCTCGTGTATTTTGAGCAGAGTCCGTTGATTTGCTGTGTCGTAGGATAAGCACGTGGCTCGTCGCATGAAAGTCACGCTTAGACATCAATGGCAATCTGATCGCCGAAATCGACCCGCTGGGCCACAAGACCGAGTACTTCATCAGCGACGACGGCCTGCCGCACGCGATCATCGATGACAACTTCAAGTCCCGGTACCTGTGGTGGAACGCCCATGCCCAAGTCGAGCACTTCCAGGACTGCTCCGGCAAAAGCATCTACTACCGTTACGATGATCGCCTGCACCTGATCGCGGTGACCGATGCGCTGAACCAGAGCACTGCGCTGGAGCGCAAGCCGACGCAGCGGCCAACCGGCTGCACGCCAATGCGCGCAGTCCAAGGACAACCGGATCAAGCAGTGGCGGGATCAGGAAGGCAGATGCGACCCTGTGCCTGTATCTCACTGTATCAATGCGCCTGCCACAACTACTCACATACAAAACCTTCGCCCTCCTGATACGCCCGGGATACATCCCTGGGGCCAAATGGGCCAGCCCGAACGAACAAGCCCTACGGCCTGCGTTCCCTGGCTCTTTCGCCCTTGAGGCATGACCCTACGACCATCAGGAGAAACACCATGTCCCGTATCCAGTTCCCCAACAAGACCCGTCTTGGCCTGCTGAGCATCGCCCTGGTGGGCGGTATCAACCTGGCTTCCTCGGCGTTTGCCGTCGAGGCACTGCCACAAGGCTACCAGCTGGCGGCTGCAGAGAAGGCCGGCGAGGGCAAGTGTGGCGAAGGCAAGTGTGGTGCCAGCGGCGCCAAGGCCAAAGCTACCCAGGCCGAAGGCAAGTGCGGCGAGGGCAAGTGTGGCGCCAGCGGTGCCGAGGGCAAGGTCACCCAGGCCGAAGGCAAATGCGGTGAAGGCAAGTGTGGCGACGCCTCGTTCGCCCGCACCGACACCGACCATGACGGCCGCGTTTCCCGTGCCGAGCTGCTGGCAGTCGCCCCGAAGGCCGGTGCCGAGTTCGATGCGATCGACGCCAACCACGACGGGTACCTGTCCGAGGCCGAGGTCTACCAGTTCCGCAAGCACCAGTTCGACGCCAATGGCAATCCATTCCCGACCGACCTGTACAGCAAACTGAGCCAGGCGAAGAACTGACTCTCGGCGGCATCCTCCCCAAGGCCGTGGCCCGGGGAGGGCGCTGCACCACAAGGAACATGCCGATGAACACTTCGTTACCCTTGCAGGGCGCGGGCCTGGGCTTGCGCCGTGGGCTGCTGCCCGAACTGCTGAACATGGACGCCGGCGCCGTGGACTTTCTCGAATGCGCCCCGGACAACTGGATCGGTGTTGGCGGTGCCTTCGGCGAAGGACTGGCGCAGCTGGCCGAGCGTTACCCTCTGTCCTGCCACGGTCTGTCATTGTCGCTGGGCGGCCCGGCTCCGCTGGACCATGGCTTTCTGCGCCAGATCCGCGCCTTTCTCGACCGTCATCAGGTACCGCTGTTCAGTGAGCACCTGAGCTACTGCGCCGATGACGGCCATCTGTACGACCTCATTCCGATGCCCTTCACCGACGAAGCCGTGCGCCATACTGCCCAGCGTATCGCTGAAGTCCAGGATGCTCTCGGCCGGCGTATTGCCGTGGAGAACATCTCCTACTATGCCGCGCCATATCAGGCGATGAGCGAGATCGAGTTTCTTCAGGCGGTGCTGAGCGAGGCGGACTGCGACCTATTGCTGGACATCAACAACATCGTGGTCAATGCCTGCAACCATCGCTACGACGCTGCCGAGTTCCTCGCCCAGGTGCCGGCCAAGCGGGTGGTCTGCCTGCATGTGGCGGGGCACTACGACGAAGCGCCGGACCTGAAGATCGATACCCATGGCGCCAGCGTCAAGCCGGATGTCTGGGGCCTGCTGGCCAGTGCCTACCAGCACCTGGGGCCGGTGCCGACCTTGCTCGAACGCGACTTCAACCTGCCACCGCTGGCCGAACTGCTGGCCGAGGTGCAACACATTCGTAGCCTGCAACCCGTGGCGCAGGCCCTGGCGGTGCGCCATGGCTGACTCGCTGCGCGAACAGCAACTGCGCATGGCTGGGCATATTCGCGATCCGCAGGCCAATCCGCCACCGCCCGGTATCGAAGCGCGCCGTCTGGCGGTATACCGCCAACTGTTCTTCGGCAACCTGCAATCCTTGCTGGCCGGCAGCTTCCCGGTGCTGCATGCCAGCCTCGCCGCCGAACACTGGCAAGCATTGTGTGAAGACTTCTATGCCCATCATCGCTGCCACACGCCGCTGTTCACCGAAGTGGGCGGCGAGTGGGTCGAGTATCTGCAAGGGCGCACCGGCCAGCCTGAGTGGGTCGCCGAACTGGCCCATTACGAATGGATAGAAACGGCCTTGCTGCTGAGCGATGCCGCCGAACCTGCGCATGACCCTGAAGGTGATCTGCTCGAAGGCGTGCCTGTGCTATCCAGCCTCGCCGTGCCGCTGGCCTATGCCTGGCCGGTCAGCCACATCGGGCCGGAGCATCTGCCCAGTGATCCACTTGCCGAGCCGACATTGCTGCTGGCCCACCGCGGTGCAGGCTACAAGGTTAGCTTCTCGCGCCTGGCGCCGTTGGCCCATGCACTGTTGGAGTCGTTGCAAGCCCAGCCACTGAGCGGACGTGAGCATCTGGCGGCGCTGGCCGAAGCTGCTGGTGTCGAGCCCGCTGCCATCGAGGCACCGGGCCATGCGCTGCTGCTCAGCCTGAAAGCCCAGGGCGTCGTGCTCGGCACCCGCCGTGGCTAGGCCGGCGCCAGCCCATTGAGCAGCAGGCGCAGCGAAGCATCGGCCGCAGCCTGGTAGTCGATCCGTTGCCCGGCCTGGCTGGGGGCGTGCCAGCCCAGGCCGAGGCAGGACTGGGCGATGGCCCACACCGACGGCAACACATGCTCCGGATTCACCGGCGCCAGCCTGCCGTTGCTGATCCACTGGCGCACTTGCGCGGTGTTTTCCCGCGCCTGTTGCGCCCAGTGTTCGAGAAAGTTGCCGGGAATGCGCTGGCCACCTTCCTTGAGTTCCTGCAGCAGCACCTTCGAGGCGAACGGCCGATGCTCGAACAGGCTGATCAGCGCCATCACCGTGCGGCTCAGTGCCTGCTGCGGTTCGTCTTCCCTGGAGAACGGTGCGCAGGCCTGCAGGTAGCAGGGGGCGATGTCCTCCAGCACTTGGCTGTAGATATTGGCCTTGGACTTGAAGTAGTAGAGCACGTTGGAGCGGGGCAGGTTGGCCAGTGAGGCAATCGCCGAGAGCTTGGTGGCGGCATAGCCCTGTTGGGCGAATGCCTCGCCGGCGGCGTCGAGGATGACCCGCCGCACCGGTGCGTTCACGGTGTCCTCGGTTTCTCGTGGCAATTCGAACGGCATGATGTACACGGCAACGGTTCCTGGCTGCGCCGGGGGCGTTGCCCCGTGCGCTGAACAATTGAGAACGCGCAATATACAAAAATATATAGCGAAAGTGCGCAGGAATGTGAAGTGGTCGATCGGGTCCAGCACCTGCTCGATACCGGCGAGCGCCTGGGACAGGGATTCAATCAGGTTTTCGCCATGGCTGGTCAGTACCATGCGGCTGCCACTGCGCAGCAGCAGCGGATCATCGGTGAGCTGGCGCAGGCGGCGCAGGGCCACACTGACCGCCGGCTGGCTCTGACCGAGGCGTTCGGCGGTTCGCGACACGCTGCATTCGGACAACTAGGTATGCAGCGTGCGCAGCAGTTGGGTATCGCAGTTCGGCACGGCTTTGGCCACGGCAGCCTCTCTCAGGCCTGGGGCATCCGCGCAATGCCCTGGGCCGGTTCTGGTCAATATGTCGCTATATGCTTAGCACTATACCGTGGCTTGGGCGGGGGCCGTCACCTCCAGTCCGGCAATGCCTTGAGCAGTTCGGCTTTTTCGCCGGTGGCCGCGCCCATCAGGACAAAGCCCTGCATCTGCCGCTCATGGTCGTGGAACACCCCACGCACCTTGGCAACCCCCTGGTCGCAGTGGCCCAGCAGTTCGGTCGACCAGCTACCCTGATCTACCCCAGCCGGTACCCGCTGTGATGCCATCTTCCGGTATTCCCACGGCTTCGTCGTAGATGAAGCCGCAAACCAGGCATTCCCATTTGTACATGTTCGATACTCCCTCGCAGGTATGCCCGTCAGCTGGTGAAGGCGCGGCCCAGGCCCAGGGCGCTCAAGGCCCGGCGGTAGGCGGTGGAGGAGCGGTCGGCCGGGATGTGGATTTCCAGCGAAAGGTCCAGGGGCAGGTCTTCGGGGCGGCACAGTTCGACGATGTCGCGGTCCTCCTCGAACACTTGCTGGTTGAACGCATACACATCGTCCAGCGGCAGGTGCTGATCGAAGTTGCGGGTAATGGCGCAGAACATCCTGGTCTTGCGCGCCGAGATCGGGCTGGCGGCATTGAGGATGACCAGGCGCTGTTCTGGGTCGGGGAAGCTCACCGCAAGCCGTGCGGTGAACGGTGCGAACACGTCGAATGTGCGCTTCCACTGGAAGTCGCTCGGTGCCCGGTGCTGCAGGTGATTGGGGAAGTTGCTGACACTGCTGATGTATTCAGCTTGCATGCCGTGGGCCGTGAGTTCGGCCCGGTAGGTTGGTATTACCGAGTTGTCGCGGTCGGCAAAGGCGTCGTGGTGGATCCAGGCGAAGTGGGCAACATCGATGAACCCCTCGACCTGGCGCCCGGCCGAGGCGGCGATATCGATCGATGGCGGCAGGATGCGCTGGTAGCTGCCATCGTGCCAGGAGGGCATTTCGGGGAAGGGCGCGTCGCTACCGGCCATCAGCACCCAGACCAGCCCGTAGTCTTCGCGGGCGGTGTACATCTGGATGCGGTGGCGTTCGGTGAGGTTGGCATTGGGTTCCGAGGGGATCCGCGTGCAGCGGCCATCGGTGCCGAAGTGCAGCCCGTGGTACGGGCAGATGATGTTCTCGCCCTGCACCCAGCCGCGGCTCAGCGGTGCGCCGCGGTGGCTGCAGATATCCCGGGCAGCGTTGAGCTTGCCACCGGCGCGATACAGCACGATGGGCTCATCGAGCAGGGTGACGGCATAGGGTTTGTCACCCACCACGGCGCTGAAGGCCACGGGGGTGCCAGTGGCGGGTGAGGATCTCACGGTCGTTGGCGCTGAACGAGCTGGTCTTGGTAATCGGGTTCCAGGTCACGCTCTGGCAGGCGGTGGCGGAATTGGACATCTCGCTTCTCCTTGTTTTGTATGGCTGGGGCCATGCTAGGGAAGCGCTGCCGGCCTGCCCATGGCGGGGCAGGCATGTAGTTCATGTGCAATCGGTTATGAGCGCCTTACTGGTACTTGATCACGATCGCCTTGAGCTTGCGACCTTCGACCTTGTGGATGTCGCGATCCCACAGCGGCCCTTCGACATAGGCGGCCACCGGTTGAATGTGGTCATACACCACCACGGCAGCATCGCCGCCAATGGACGCCGCTTCCTCGCGCAGTTTCTGTTCCACTTCGGTGATTGCAGGTGGCGGCTCGACGCTGGCGTCGATCAGCACTTCACCGAGGCGCACATGTCGGCGGATCGGTTCGCGGCGCAACACCTCGACATTGGCCGCGTTGCTCGGGGCAAAGTGCGGCCCGCCGACGTATTCGCTGGTATGGGCGTTGATCGAGCTGCAGCCGGCCAGTGCCAGCAGTGCTGCACCGGCCAGGCCGTGGAGGAGTGGGGAGAAGCTGAACAGGTTGGTTTTCATGCCCGGCATACCTTCGCTGTCGAGCCAGTGGCTGGCTGTTGTGAACATAGTCGAAGGATTTGCCGGGCACAAATGGCGGTGGATCCCTAGCGGCGATAGTAGCGGTGATCGCCATCATAGCGGTGGGCACGGTCGTGGTCGTGACGGCGCTCCCATTCATGACGGCGCTCAGCCTCACGGCGTGCCTGCTCCCGGCGCCATTGCGCGCGGCGCCATTCTTCACGGCGGCGGTCTTCGCCGCGGTAATGCCAGCGGCCGTCGCGCCAGTAGCGGTCATCATCATGGGCGAGCAGCGGCCCCGATTGGCCATCGGCGACGCTGGCCAGATTTGGCCAGGGGCTCTGGGCAGGCTTGGCCGGCGCCTGAGCGACGGTTTCGGTGTTCAGGGCTGCTTGTGGGGCAGGCATTTGCATGGCGGACGCAGAACCGATGGCCGCCAGGGCGAGCAGGCCGGCGAACAGGCATTTCGGGATAGGGAACTTCATGAGCATAGGCAACCCCCAAGGTTGTCATTGAACAAGCGGTTGCACAGCCTCTTGAGGCCGCACACCCGCGTGCGTGGGCATGTCCTGATAGACAAGTTATTGGGGAAAAGTTCTGTTCACTCAGCGCTTTAGTGGCTACAGGTCGCGCAGCCAGACCAGCGGGCGGTCCGGTTCGTCGCTGCCCATGCGGGCGAAGGTATCCGACTCAAGCATGGCCTTGACCTGCCCGCCGAGGGCCAGTAACCGCTCGGCGAAGCCCGGGCCGATGCTGCCATTGTCCTCCAGCGACAGGCCGCTCTGGCTGTGCTGGATCGCCAGGTGGTAGTGGCTGGCGTCGTCGCCGCTGGCCGCCAGGATGACCGTGTAGCGTGGGCCCAGCACGGCGCTAAGGCGCTGTTGCACCAGGTCGAGCAGCGAGGTGGGGCTGCCTTCGTGCAGTGCCGAGGCCAGGGCGGTGGGGGTGAAGGGTGGCATGGGGGTACCTGCAGGGCATGTTCATATGTCTCTCAGCTTAGGCAAGGTGACTGTCAACTTGGGGCGAGGGTAAAAAGCGGTAATTTGTGCGCGCTGAGTCAGAAGGTCTGCCCCAGGGAGAACTGGAAGATCTGCGTCTCGGCGTTGTCAGGCTTTTTCAGCGGTGCCGCCAGGCTGAAGCTCAGCGGCCCCATCGGGCTGTACCAGGTCACCCCCACGCCCAGCGAAACCGCCAGCTGGTTCAGGTCGACGCTGCCGCAACCCTGGGTGGTGGACAGGTAGCAGGTGTCGGCATAGACGTTGCCGGCGTCGACGAACACCGAGCTGCGCAGCTGGCTCTGGTTCTTGATGAACGGCATCGGGAAGATGTACTCGGCGCCGCCGGTGACCAGGATATTGCCGCCGAGCACGTCGGTGTCGCGGTCGGAGTAATAGGCTTGGCCGGCGCTTGAATAGGTGCCGGTAGCCGGGGTGCTGCGCGGGCCGAGGGTGCCGTCCTTGAAACCGCGTACCGAACCCTGGCCGCCAGCGGTATAGCTTTCGTAGAAGGGCAGGCCGTCGGTGGAACCGTAGCCGTTGCCGTAGCCCAGGGTGGTGTGCAGGCGCAGGGTGGTGTCCTTGCTCACCGGCAGGAAGGTCTGGCCGTTGTAGTCGAGCTTGTAGAACGACAGGTCGCTACCTGGCGTGGTGGCCATCAGGGTCAGGGCCTGGGAGTGGCCGCGGGTCGCCAGCACGCCTTTGTTCAGGGTCGATTCGGACCAGCCGATCGAAGCCTTGAGGTTGTTGAAGCTCTTGCCTTCGCGCTGAATGAAATCGTAGATCTCGTCGGCGCTGTAGGTGCCCGGGTTGATGTCATCGTGCTGCAGGGTCAGGCCATAGGTCAGGCGCGAGGTTTCGTTGATCGGGTAGCCGAAGTTGACGCCCGCGCCGTAGCTGTTGATGGCGTAGTAGGACACGCCGTCACTGTAGTAGTCGCTGTAGTCGGTGCTGCTGTAGAACAGGTTGTAACCCAGGCTTACGCCGTCTTCGGTGAAGTAGGGGTTGACGAAGCCGAAGTTGTATTTGGTCTGGTACTCCGAACGGGTAAGGCCGATGGACACCTTGTTGCCGGTACCGAGGAAGTTGTTCTGGCTGATCGAACCACCGAGGATCAGGCCGGCGCTCTGGGCGAAACCGACGCTGGCGGTGATCGAGCCTGAAGGCTGCTCCTCGACGCTGTAGTTGACATCGACCTGGTCGTCGACGCCCGCCACTGCCGGGGTCTCGACGTTGACGTCCTTGAAGAAGCCCAGGCGCTCGAGGCGGGTCTTGGACTGGTCGATCAGGTAGGTCGACGCCCAGCCGCCTTCCATCTGGCGCATTTCACGGCGCAGCACTTCGTCTTCGGTCTTGGTGTTGCCGCGGTAGTTGATGCGGTTGACGTAGGCACGCTTGCCCGGGTCGACCACGAACATGATGTCGACGGTGTGGTCCTGGTCGTTCGGCTGCGGTACGCCGTTGACGTTGGCGAAGGTGTAGCCTTCGTTGCCCAGACGACGGGTGATCAGCTCGGAGGTGGTGGTCATCACCTTGCGCGAGAACATCTGGCCCGGCTGCACCAGCAGCAGCGACTTGACCTGGTCTTCCGGCACCTTCAGGTCACCCGACAGCTTCACGTCGCGAACGGTGTACTTCTCGCCTTCGTTGACGTTGACGGTGATGTAGACGTGCTTCTTGTCCGGGGTGATCGACACCTGGGTGGAGGCGATGTCCATGTTGATGTAGCCGCGGTCCAGGTAGTAGGAACGCAGGCGCTCCAGGTCACCGGATAGTTTTTCGCGGGCGTACTTGTCGTCGTTCTTGAAGAACGAAAGCCAGTTGGTGGTCTTCAGCTCGAACTGCTGCTGCAGCTCTTCATCGCCGAACACGGTGTTGCCAACGATGTTGATGTGCTGGATGGCGGCGACCGTGCCTTCGTTGATCTTGATCTTCAAGGCCACACGGTTGCGCGGCTGCGGCACCACTTCGGCGTCGACCTCGGCCGAGTAGCGGCCCTGGGCCACGTACTGGCGCTGCAGCTCGTTGCGCACGCCTTCGAGGGTGGCACGCTGGAAGATCTCGCCTTCGGCAAGGCCAGACTGCTTCAGGCCCTTCATCAGGTCTTCGGTGCTGATCGCCTTGTTGCCTTCGATCTCGATGCTCGACACCGACGGGCGCTCGACCACGTTGATGATCAGGACGTTGCCATCGCGGTTCAGCTGGATGTCCTGGAAGAAGCCCGTCTTGAATAGCGAACGGGTGGAGTCCACCAGGCGACGGTCGTCAGCCTGGTCGCCAACGTTGAGCGGCAAGGCGCCGAACACGCTGCCGGCGGATACCCGCTGCAGGCCATTGACGCGGATGTCGGCGATCCTGAACGACGCGGCCTGGGCCATGGAGGCATTGAGCAGCAGGATGGAGAGCAACAGTCGCGGGTAGTTCATCGAGGGTTCCAGGCGGGCGTAGATGAGCAGCACGAGGCTGCCGGGAAGCGGGCGATGAGCATACGGGCGGGCTGTGTTCGGCGCGGTTAACCGAGGGTAAAGATGTGTAAAGTTCGCCCACGGTCCGCCAAGACGGGGCGATCATGGCACTTTTGCAGAACCTGGCACTTTACCCATCATGATCCCCGTACTGCTGGTCGACGACGACCGCGAACTGACCGAAATGCTCGCCTTGTACCTGGCCCGCGAGGGCTTCCAGGCCACTGCCGTGGCCACCGGCGAGGAGGGCGAGACCCGCGCCTTGAGCGGGCTTTACCGCCTGGTGGTGCTGGACGTGATGCTGCCGGGCATCTCGGGCATCGAAGTGCTGCGGCGCATTCGTGCCCGTAGCCAGGTGCCGGTGCTGCTGCTGACCGCACGGGGTGACAATATCGACCGCATTGCCGGCCTGGAACTGGGGGCCGACGACTATGTGCCCAAGCCCAGCTCACCGGGTGAACTGGTGGCACGCCTGCGGGCGATCCTGCGCCGTGTGCATCCGCAGATGCTGGCCGAAAGCCAGGGCGCCGAGTCCATCGGCCGTGGCGCCCTGACCTTGTGGCCCGGGCGGCGCAAGGCGCAGTGGGGGCCGATACCGCTGGACCTGACCGGTACCGAGTTCAGCCTGCTCGAAGCCCTGGTCCGCCAGGCCGGCCAGCTGGTGAGCAAGCAGGACCTGTCGCTGAACGCGCTGGGCCGGCCACTGACCCGTTACGACCGGCGCATCGACGTGCACATCAGCAGCATCCGCCAGAAGCTCGGCCCACGCGACGATGGCAGCAGCTGGATCCAGAGCGTGCGAGGCATGGGCTACATGCTGATCGTCGAATGATGCGCCGGCGCCTGTTCTGGAAGCTGTTCGTGGCCTTCTGGCTGGCCAACAGCCTGACCTTCCTGGTCGGTGCCGGGACCTTCATGCTTGATGACCTGCGCGGTGACACCCCCGGGCTGCGCTCGATGCTGGCCACCGAACTGAACCTGTTGCACCGCTATGGCGAACAGGCTGGCCGCCAGTACCTGCAGGTGTCGCCGCAGCCGCCCCAGGTGCAGGTGGGCCTGTACGACGGCGCTGGCCACCTGCTGGCCGGCCGCGCCGTGGCCGAGCCGCGCTTCGAACGGGCACTGCTTGACGAAGGCGGCCAGGCCCTGGTGTTGCGCGCTTCGGTGGCCACCCGCCTGGACGAAGCACCGCGGCCGCGGGGCATGGGCCCGTTACTGACCGGGACGCTGATGAGTGCGCTGTTCGCCTTGCTCTGCAGCCTCTACCTGACCCGGCCGCTGACCTGGCTGCGCGAGGCCATGGGCCAGGTCGCCCAGGGCCGCTTCGACGTGCGCGTGCGCCCGCGCCTGGGGCGGCGGCGCGACGAAATCGTCGAGCTGGCCGAAGACTGCGATCGCATGGCTGGGCAGCTCAAGGCGCTGGTCGAAGCGCAGCAGCAGCTGCTGCACGACATCTCCCACGAACTGCGCTCGCCGCTGACCCGCCTGCATGTCGCCATCGGGCTGCTGCGTCAGCAGCCCGAGCACGAGGAAATGCTCGGGCGCATCGAACGCGAATCGCGGCGCATGGATGACCTGATCGAGCAGCTGCTGACCCTGGCGCGAGTGCAGTCGCAGCAAGGCCAAGGCGAGCAGGGCGAACTGGATGCCGTCGAGGTGCTGGCGCAAATCGTCGAGGACGCCCGTTTTGAAGCGGGCATGAAGCAGGCGCAGGTCAGCTTGCAGGGCGCCGGCACTTTCGTCACCCGTGGCCATGAGGAGCTGCTGTACCGGGCCTTCGAGAACGTTGTCCGCAACGCGGTGCGCTATACCGCGCCGGGCAGCGAAGTGCGCGTCGAGGCGAGGCTGGTGGGCGGCGGGGAACAGCTGCAGGTACATATCGTCGACCAGGGCCCTGGAGTTGAGCCGGAGCGCCTGCAGAGCATCTTCGAGCCGTTCGACCGGGGCGGGCACAGCGGTGCCGATGGCTTCGGCCTGGGCCTGGCCATCGCCCGCCGCGCCATCGGGCTGCACCAGGGCAGTATCAGCGCGAAGGCAGGCGTGGCGGGGGGCTTGAGCGTGGCAATTCTGTTGCCGCGCCTGGGTTGAAATGTCTACCCCTGGCTTATCCTGTGGGAGCGGCGTTGTGTCGCGAAAGGGCTGCGCAGCAGCCCCAGATTCTCTGCTTCGCCGCGAAATTGCCGGGGCCGCTACGCGGCCCTTTCGCGACACAAGGCCGCTCCCACACTTACCGCGTTAACCCACCAACGCGGGAGCCGTGGCTCAGCGCCCGAGCATCACGGTCTGCAGCTGTGCCTGAGCCTGCTGCACGGTCTTCGCCTGAGTCGTCAGGTCTTGCAGCAAGGCATTCAGCTCAGCCTGTACCTTCGGGTCGTTGACCTTGACGATCGGCCCGTTGATCTGGATCTGCGCCTTGTGTGCGTCCACGTAGTCGGCAACTTTCAGGCTGCTGTCGAGGGTGCCGTTGATCTGCGGTAGCACCTGCAGGAAGGTATCGGCCGGGACGCTGACGGTGCGGTCGTACGCCTTGTCATAGACCACTTTGAGGTCTTCTGGCTGCTTGAGCTGGGCATGGGCGCTATCGGCCTTGGCCTTCTGCTCTTGCAACTGGATGCCCATGTCGTTCAGGCCGATCTGTACCGCCTTGATGTCGTCACGGCGGCTGGTGATATCGTTCAGCGAGCGCACCGCGCCTTTCTGCAGCAGGCTGCCCAGGGGCTTCACCGCGCTGTCCATGGCACCGTTGAAATGGGTGATCACCGCGTAATGGTCATTGTAGGGGCCAAACGCCTTGGATTCGTCGGCACTCAGCTTGGGCACGTGAACGCCGGGTTTGTCGACGATACGGGTCTGCAGGAATTCGCTGAAGGCAGCGCGCTGCTTGGGTTCATTGTCGCCACAGGCGGCGAGGGCCAGAGGCAGGGCGAGGGCAAGCAGCCACTGGGGGCGGAATGAGACGTTCATGTCGATGAATCTCCATAAGGGGGTTGAGGCGCGCCAGCGCAATGGCTCGCGCGGCGGGCAAGGGTAGCGCTTTTTCAGGTGTGGATCCATTCACGCCGGTGGAAGTGCGAACCCCTCGATCCCCCGTTCAAGCTTCAGCGCCTGATCATGCAGCACCCGCATCAGGTGCAGCGCCGACTGCGACGGCGGCTCGAAGCGCGAATAGACGAAGCTGATATCGAAATGGATCTCGTCGACCAGGGGCACCACTTGCAGGCCACTGTCCTGCGCGACGAACTCGTCGATCACACTGATGCCCATGCCTTGCTTGACCAGTGCCACGGCCTCGTTGGCATTGGTGAACGACAGCAGGGAATCCAGCTTCAGGCCACGCCGCTCAATGTGGCCGGCCAACAGCTGGCCGAACGGCATGTCCGGGCGGAACAGCAGCAGTGCATGACCCTGCAGCTGTTGCAGCGTCAATGATGGGGCTTGCGCCAGGGCATGGTCGGCCGGCACCACCACCACCATGCGCCCGCGCATGAAGGCCTGGGAGTGCAGGTGGTCGTGGATCACCGGCAACGCGGCGATCGACAGGTCGACGGTCTTCGACAGGATCTGGTTGGGCATGGCGTGCATCAGCGAGGTCTGCCACTCGATCTGCAGTGACGGCGCTTCGCGTTTGAGCTGGGCCAGCGCGGCGGGTATGACCACGGTTGATAGCGAGGCACTGCAGGAAATGCGCAGCGTGCGGTGGGCGCCGGCGGCCAGGGAATGGGCGCATGCGTTCACCTGCAAGGCTGCCTGGTACACCCGCTCGACCTCGCGATACAGCACTTGCGCCTCGGCCGTGGGCACCAGGCGGTTGTTGATGCGCTCGAACAGCCGGTAGGTCAGGCGCCCCTCGATATAGCCGATCAGCTTGCTCACAGCCGGCTGGGACACGTAGAGCATTTTCGCTGCCGCGCTGATCGAGCCGGTCAGCATCACCGCGCGGAACACTTCCATGTGCCGCAGCTTGAACACCATTGTCGTGCCGTCCGGGGTTTCCTCAGCGGGGATCATGCCTATTACCTATGGTTATGGTCTTCGCCATCTGTGTATGAGCGCTCTGCAACCGCCCGCAGTATCGTGAGCCCAGGTAAATCGCCCTGGCGGCGAACAATAACAAGATCTGCAGGCAAGCGCAGTGGCGCTTGAAGGAACCGCGCTTGAACATCTACGACGAACCCAAGATCGACTGCCATAACCATTTGTTTGACCCCGCACATTTCGCATACCACCCCAATGCCCCTTACGCGCCCTCCGGCCAGGAGGTCGCCACCCTGGCCCAGTTCAACCAGGTGATGGATGCCTACGGCGTGCGCCATGCCTTGCTGGTGCAGCCGAACAGTGGCTATCACACCGACAATCGCCTGCTGCTTCACGCACTGGCGACAGGCCACGGGCGCTTCAAGGGGATTGCGGTGGTCGAGCGGCAGATCGGCCTGGACGCCCTGGCGGCGTTGCGCGAGCAGGGCGTGGTCGGTGTCGCCTTCAACCCGGCGCTCTACGGCGTGGCGAGCATGCGTGATGCCGAGCCGCTGTTCGGCAAGCTGGCCGAACTGGGCATGTTCGCCCAGGTGCAGGTCTGCGAAGACCAGCTGATGGACCTGCAATGGCTGGTCGAGGGGACCTCAGCGCGCCTGCTGATCGACCACTGCGGCCGCCCGGATGCCGCCGCCGGCCTGCGCCAGGCCGGCTTCCAGGCCTTGCTGCGGCTGGCCCGAAGCGGGCGGGCCTGGGTGAAGCTGTCGGGCATGCAGAAGTTCGCCGATGCCGATGGCCTGTATGAGCAAAGCCACGCCTACGTGCGGGTGCTGCTCGATGCGTTCGGCCCGGATGCCTGCGTGTGGGGCTCTGACTGGCCATTCATCCGCCAGCAGGCGCGGGTCGACTACGGCCCGCTGCTGAAGCTGGCCGAACGGCTGATGCCGGACGCCCGTCTGCGGCGCAAGGTCATGTGGGACACCCCGCAGCGCCTGTTCGGTTTTGCCTGATTCGCCGCACTTGCCAATCCAATAACAAGAGAGCAACCGCCATGAGCACTGAGCAGCCAATCGGCGTCGGGGTGTTCGACACCCCGGCGCGCGCGCAACAACGCACCCGCACCCGGTTCATGATCCTTGCGCTGATTTCCGGTGGCACCATGATCAACTACCTGGACCGCAGCGTGATGGGCATCGCCGCCCCGAGCATCAGCGCCGACCTGGGGCTGAACGCGGCGATGATGGGGGTGATCTTCTCGGCGTTTTCCTGGACCTACGCCGCAGCGCAGATCCCCGGCGGCATCCTCATCGACCGCCTTGGCACCAAGTTAACCTACTGGCTGGCGCTGACCCTGTGGTCGCTGTTCACCGGCCTGCAGGGCCTGACCCAGGGCTTTCTCTCGTTGCTTGGCATGCGTTTTCTGGTCGGCGTGACCGAGGCGCCGTGCTTCCCCACCAATAGCCGTGTGGTGGCGACCTGGTTCCCGCAGCGCGAGCGAGCCCGGGCAACCGGCATCTACACCTTTGCCGAGTACACCGGCCTTGCGTTCCTGACGCCATTGCTGTTCTGGGTGCTGCATGCCTATGGCTGGCGCTTCCTGCTGATGGCGGTGGGGCTGCTGGGCATCCTCTATGGCCTGGTGTGGTGGCGAAAGTACCACGAGCCACACCAGTCGACGTCGGCCAACCAGGCCGAACTCGACTACATTGCCGCCGGCGGCGGGGTGGTGGATGGCGGGCAGAAGGCCACGCAGTTCCACTGGTCGCAGATCCCGGCGCTGCTCAAGCACCGTAACATGCTCGGCATCTGCCTGGGGCAGTTCGCCTGCAACTCCACAAACGTGTTCTTCCTGACCTGGTTCCCCACTTATCTGGTCACCGAGCGGCACATGCCCTGGCTCAAGGTGGGGTGGGTGGCGGTGCTGCCGTTCATTGCCGCGTCGTTGGGCACGCTGGTCGGCGGCTGGATTTCCGATGCACTGCTGCGCCAAGGCTATTCGCTGAACCTGGCGCGCAAGCTGCCAGTGATTGCCGGATTGCTGACCGCGTCGATCATCGTACTGGCCAACTATGTCGAGTCGGACGCACTGGTGATCAGCATTCTCTGCGTCGCGTACTTCGCCCAAGGCATGTCGGCCCTGGCCTGGATGATCGTGTCCGACATTGCGCCGAAAGGGCTGCTGGGCCTGAGCGGCGGCTTGTTCAACCTGTTCGCCAACGCCGCCGGCATCGTCACCCCGCTGACCATCGGCCTGATTGTTACCGCCACCGGCTCGTTCGTCTGGGCGCTGGCCTTCGTCTCGACGATCACCGCATTGGGTGCGCTGTGCTACCTGTTCATGGTGCGCGACTTGCGTCGCCTGCCGGATATCCCTTCTGTTGAAAATGGAGCAAGACAATGAGCCAATCCCTGCAAGGGCAAACTGCAATCGTCACCGGCGGCATGCGCGGCATCGGCCTGGCCATCGCCCAGCGCCTGCACCAGGCAGGCGCCCAAGTGGTGATCTGGGACCTCGCGGTCGATGGCTGGAATACGGCTGACAACGGCTTCGAGCCGGTGCTGCGCCAGACCGTTGATGTGTCCTCGCTGGCATCGGTTGAGGCGGCGTTCGGCGAAGCGCTGGCCCATGTCGGCCAGGTCGAGATCCTGGTCAACAACGCAGGTATCAACGGCCCGGTGGTCGCCTCGTGGGAATACCCGCCAGAAGCCTGGGACAAGGTCATCGCCATCGACCTCAACGGTGTCTTCTACTGCTGCCGCACCGCCATCCCGCATATGCGTGAGCGCGGTTACGGGCGTATCGTCAACGTCGCCTCGATGGCCGGCAAGGACGGCGTGCAGTACATCTCGGCGTACTCTGCGGCCAAGGCCGGGGTCATCGCCTTCACCAAGGCTGCAGCCAAGGAGCTGGCCCAGGACGGCGTGCTGCTCAACTGTATTGCCCCGGCCATGGTCGAGACCCCGCTGATGGCGGAAATGACCCCGGAACACATCGCCGCCAGCAAGGCCAAGATCCCCATGGGGCGCTTCCTCAAGGTCGAGGAGATCGCCAACATGGTGAGCTGGATCGCAGGGCCGGAATGCAGCTTCACCACCGGGTTCGTGTTCGACCTCAGTGGCGGCAGGGCGACCTATTGAGGCCGCTGGGGGTTGCCCACCTGACGGCGCTGGACCTGGCGCCGCTGGCGTTGGTGCGTGAGGCGGCGCGGGCCGGGTTCAGTTCCGTGGGGCTGCGGTTGCATCCGGTAATGCCGGGCGCGTTGGCTTACCCGCAACCGGTCGGTAGCCCCGCTGCCCGTGAACTGCAGCGGGTGCTGGCGGGTGAGGGCATGCGGGTGGCCGATATCGAGTTCGTGTCACTCACTGCGCAATTGCAGGTCATCGAATGCGAGGCATTGCTGGCTGCCGGGGCAGAGCTGGGGGCCGTCAGCGTTACCGTATCGGGGGATGACGACGACCCGGTGCGGCTCACCCACACCTTTGCGGCGCTCTGTGAGTTGGCCAGTGGCTATGGCCTGCGCGTGGACCTGGAGTTCATGCGCTGGCGGGCGGTGGCGAACTTGCAGCAAGCGGTGGCTGTGGTGACCGAGGCGGGTCAATGGAATGCCGGGGTGTTGGTGGATGCGCTGCACCTGTATCGCTCGGGTGGGGATGAGCAAGCGCTTGCCCAGCTTGACCCACGTTACCTGCGGGCTGTGCAGTTATGCGATGCGCCGCTGCAGGCGCCGGCTGAGGCCTTGATCATTCAGGAGGCTAGGGAAGGGCGGTTGTTGCCGGGGGACGGGCAATTGCCGTTGACCGCACTGATGAATGCATTGCCAGCCGATGTGCAAGTCAGCGCGGAGACACCTTCGGCGCTGTTTGCGCCTGAGATGCGTCTGAAAGCCGCCTATGAGGCTACCCGATCCTGGTTAAGCTGCGGCCCCTGACAGAGGAGCCCGCTCCTGCAGGCATATCACCGAACTCGAATCCAGTGGAGATCCTGTGGGAGCGGGTTCACCCGCGAAGGGGCGAGTACACGCAACACAAGGCTCAATGGGCAGTGCGCAGCGGCACCTCGCGCAGCAGCCAGGACAAGGCAAAGGCCACACAGGTAATCACCGCCGCCACCAGGAACACCCCATGCATGGCCCCGGAGAATGCCTCCAGATACGCCTGCTGCAGTGGCGCCGCCAAGGCATGCACCGCCGTCGGCGACAGGCCTGCGGCACCGCCACTGCTGGCCGCGAAATCGTTCGGCAGGCCATCGAGCAGGGCATGGGAAAACAACGCGCCGAACACCGAAACTCCCACCGAGCCGCCAATCGAACGGAACAGCGTGGCCCCGGAAGTCGCCACACCCATGTGGCGCCGTTCGACGCTGTTCTGCACCGCCAGGATCAGCACCTGCATCACCATGCCCAGGCCTGCGCCGAGCAGCCCCATGTACAGGTTCATCCTCCACATCGGCGTGTCCAGTTCCAGGCGGCTGAGCAGCCCCAGGGCGACCACCTGCAGCAGCGTGCCAACAATCGGGAACACCCGGTAGCGCCCCCAGCGGCTGATCAGCCGCCCGGTAATTGCCGACACCACCAGCAAGCCACCCATCAACGGCAGCATCTGCAGGCCGGCGCTGGTAGGCGAGGCATCCTTCACGACCTGCATGTACAGCGGCAGGAAGGTCACCGAGCCGAACAGCGACACGCCGACAATCAAGCCGATCAAACCGGCCAGCACGAAGGTCCGGTGGCGGAACAGGTGCAGTGGCATGATCGGCTCGGCCGCACGGCGTTGCTCGAACACGAAACCGACCAGGCCGATGACCGCGAACAGCGCCAGGCACAGCACATCCAGCGAGGCCCAGGGCAACAAGCTGCCGCCCAGGCTGGTGATCAGCACCAGCGCGCCCAGGGTGATGGTTAGGAAGAACGCACCGATGTAGTCGACCACATGCTTGACCGGGGCCATGTGCGGGCGGAACACGCTGCCGATCACCACAACGGCCAGCAGGCCCAGCGGCAGGTTGATGAAGAAGATCCAGTGCCATGACAGGTGTTCGACCAGAAACCCGCCGATCAACGGGCCAACCACGGTGGCCAGGCCGAACACGCCACCGAACAGGCCTTGGTAGCGGCCTCGTTCGGCGGGCGGAATGACGTCGCCGATGGCCGCCATGGCCACCACCATCAGGCCGCCGCCGCCCAGGCCTTGCAGGGTACGGAACAGGATCAGCTGGGTCATGTCCTGGGCCAGCCCGCACAGCACGGAGCCGAGCAGGAACAAGGCAATGGCGATCTGCAAGACGCGCTTGCGCCCGTAGAGGTCGCCGAACTTGCCGTACAAAGGCACGACCACGGTGGACGCCAGCAGATACGCCGTGACCACCCAGGACAGCCAGCGCAACCCGCCAAGGTCGCTGACGATGGTCGGCAGCGCGGTGGAGACGATGGTCTGGTCCAGTGCGGCGAGGAACATCACCAGCATCAGGGCGCCGAGCAGCAGCGGGATGGAGGCCTGGGTACCCGGTTCGGTCTGTACAGAGGAGGGCGCGTCAGCGGATGTCGGTTGCATGCAGTTGCCTTGAGCCTGTGAGTGCGATTGAGCGTCCATGAACGGTCAGCAGCTTTTGTCGTTGGCATGCTGGCGGCCGGCTTCCTGCAGGCCGGCCAGGGCGAAGCTGAACAGCTGGGCAGACACGTCTTCGGCCGGCATGCCGAGGATTTCGTGGAGAGTCCCGGTGGACCCGCGCGGCCCGATCAACAGCATCGCCCAGGGTGCGGTGACACAAAGGATGCAGCGGGTCAGTGCCGGATCGCCTTGGGGAATGGCGGTGATCTCGCTGAACAGGCCCTTGAGCAGCGACAGCTTCAGCGGTGCCTCGGCTTGCATGTGGGCCTGGCCATGCGGGCTGGGTGCGAGGATTTCCGCGGCCAGTACGCGCAGGTGCCAGTTGTCGCGGCGCTGCGTGGCCTTGCGCACGACCAGTTCCACCAGCGCCCGTAATTTTTCCGCCGCAGGTTGCGCGCCGAGTGTGATCCGCTGAAGGTCGCTGATGTCCAGGAAGCGCCGCCGTGCTTCGTCGAGCACGGCCAGGTACAGGCCATTGCGGCTGCCGAAGTGGTAGTTGATAGAGGCCAGGTCGACCTCGGCCTTGGCTGCGACGGCCTTGTTGCTGGCTTCGGCATAACCCACGGCGGCGAACAGTTCGCCAGCGGCCTGGAGGATGCGTGTGCGGGTGGCTTCGCCGTCTTTGCGCGGTTCGCGCGGCGTGGTGGCCATGATGCGATGCTCTCTATTCAGTGCAATGACACCGAGCGTGATCGTGTTTTAAATTAAATTCAATTTAAATTTAGTTAGCGTGACTGGTCTGCGACAGACGGTGTGCTTGCGTTGCACCCGGATGGCGCACGCCGCTAGGGAGATAGCCCCGAGTTGTGGTATACAACTCGGGAACTGACACCACCTTCGCTGGCACCCGGATGCGTCGCGGTGGGCGGTGATTTCCTTGCACCTGCTCCTTTTACTGTGAAACGGAGATTCGAAGATGACCGCCACCGACCGTCTGAGCCTGCTGCAGTACGAGCACCTGGGCCTGGACGATGCTGCCGCTGCCGAGTTCAAGGTGGCGCTGGAGGAACTGCGCAAACTGGCACTGGAAGACCGCTACGAGCATCCAGCAGCCCTGCACCTGGGGGATATCGCCGACGCCGAGAACCGTCAGGAGCTGGCTGAAACCAAAGGCTGGGGTATCGGCTTCCTGCAGGGCCTGACCTGTGCCAAGGCGTTGTCGCCCGAACAGCTGGAAGCCATGCGCAAGGTGTTCCAGACGGCTGCAGAGCGCGCCGTGAAGCGCATGTGCAGGTGATCCAGGGTCATACGATCAGCAAGCTCGCCTTTCTTCTATATACCGCCCTTGGATCCGCGGTGCTTTCTCTGGCTCCGTAACGCAACTTTCCCGTCTACGCTTGCTCATGTCGACGCTCGGCCCTGCGTCAATCAACGGCTGACTGCACGCATAGAGACCTGCATCCGGGAATACCGCATGAGCCAGACCGAGCCCCTGATCATCTGCGAATATTGCGATGCCGTGTATCGGCGCACGCCGTTGCAGCGTCACCAGCGTGCGCTCTGCCCGCGCTGCGCGGGTGTCCTGTACCGGCATGGCAGCCTGAGCATCCAGCAACGCTTGGCCCTGAGCATCACGGGTGGTGTCTTGCTGCTGTTCGCCAACCTTTATCCGGTCATGACCATCGGCATGCAAGGGTTGAGCAATTCCGCCACCCTGTGGGATTCGGTGCTGATCCTCAGCAGTGGCAGCATCACCTTCATCGCCCTGGTCATGGCACTGGCGATCATCTTTGCGCCGGTGCTGCAAATCACCTTGCTGTGCTGGTTGCTGAGCTTTGCCCTGGCCGGGCGCAGGGCGCCAGGGTTTGCCGCGAGCATGCGCTGCCTGGAAGGCCTGCGCCCCTGGAGCATGCTGGAAGTCTGCCTGCTTGGCGCGTTGGTGGCGGTCATCAAGCTGGCCGGCCTGCTCGATGTCATTCCAGGTATCGGCTTGATCGCCTTGGCCGCCCTGAGCATGCTGATCATCTACATTGCCGGCCGCGATATTCGCGAACTGTGGGAGCAGGTATGAGCACGCCGGTACTGGCCGATGACCTCGGCCTGTGCCTGTGCCACGGCTGCGGGCTGGCGTGCGAACTGGGCAAGGCCCACACCTGCCCGCGCTGCGGTGCGCCCTTGCACCGGCGCAAGGCCAACGCCATCAACCGTGGCTGGGCCTTTTTACTGGCCGCTCTGGTGTTCTACGTACCTGCCAATCTGTTGCCGGTGATGCACACCGAAATGCTCGGCAGTGGCAGCGACAGCACCATCGGTGGCGGCGTGCTGGAATTCTGGGAGGCAGGCGCCTGGGACATCGCGCTGATCATCTTCATTGCCAGTATTGGCGTGCCGGCGATCAAGTTCTTTTCCCTTGGCCTGCTGCTGCTCACCGCCCAGCGTCGCTCCAGCTGGGCACAACGGCAGCGCTCGCAACTCTATCGCGGCGTCGAGCTGATCGGTTACTGGTCGATGCTCGATGTCATCGTCGTCGCACTGGTGGCCGCGCTGGTGCAGCTGCGCGGCCTGGGTACCATCGAACCGCGCCCGGGCATCCTGTTTTTCGGCATGGTCGTGGTGCTGACCATGTTTTCGGCAATGAGCTTCGACCCACGTTTGATCTGGGATCACCCTGGCAACGATGGAGGCCGCACTGATGGCGCAAGCGAGTGACGCGCGAAACGGGGCAGGGCAGGCAGAGGTACGTACCCGGCGCTGGAATATTTCACTGGTGTGGATCGTGCCGATCCTGGCGATCCTGGTCGGGGCTTCGCTGGTGGTGCGCAACTGGCTGCAGGAAGGGCCGGTGATTTCGATTTCCTTTCGCTCCGGTGAAGGGCTGGTGGCGCACAAGACGCAGGTCAAGTACCGCAGCGTCGTGATCGGCGAAGTGACCACCGTGGATCTGGCCGAGGACCACAACAGCGTCATCGTCAAAGTGCAGCTGGCCAATGATGCGCGCTCGTTCGCCACCGAGGGGGCGCGCTTCTGGGTGGTACGCCCGCGGATTGGCGCGGGCGGGGTATCCGGCGTCGATACCTTGCTATCGGGCAGCTTCATTGGTGCCGATGCAGGTGAGTCGAAAGCCTCGGAAAAGAACTTCACCGGCCTGGAACTGCCGCCTGCGATCACCTATGGCGAGAAGGGCAAGCGTTTCCTGCTCAGTGCCGAAGACCTCGGCTCGCTGGATATCGGCGCGGCCATCTATTACCGCAAGATCCCCGTGGGTGAAGTGGTGTCCTATGCCTTGCAGGACGATGGCAAGGGCGTCGAGATCGGTATCTTCGTGCAGTCACCCTACGACAACTTCGTCACCGGCGACACCCGTTTCTGGAATGCCAGCGGCGTCGACATGCAGATCGGCGCCAATGGCCTGAAGATCGATACCGAGTCATTGTCGTCCATCCTGATCGGTGGGTTGGCCTTCGGTTCGCCCGACTTTACCGCGGATGTTCAGCCGGCAGCGGACCAGACGCACTTCCAGCTGTTTGCCGATCGTGAAGCGGCACTGGCACCGCCGCACGGCAAGGGGCAGTACCTGCAGCTGCGCTTCGACCAGTCCATGCGCGGGCTGTCGGTGGGCGCTCCGGTAGAGTTCAAGGGCGTCGAGTTTGGCCGGGTCACTTCGATCAAACTGGATTACGACCCGGTGAAACAGAGCTTCCCGGTGGTGGTGGATGCGGTGATCTACCCGCAACGTCTTGGCCCGGTGCATCAGAAGATGCTGGCGGTGTTCAAGCACACCGAGGGTGACCTCAATGGCGCACGGCAGCTGATCGGCACCTTCGTCGAGCATGGCCTGCGGGCACAGGCGCGCAGCGGCAATCTGATCACCGGGCAGATGTTCATCTCCCTGGACTTCTACCCGGGCGCCCCCAAGGTCGCGTTTGACTGGGAGGCCAACCCAATCGTCATTCCTACGATGCCCGGCAGCCTGGAGATGCTGCAGGAGCAGTTGCAGCATTTCGTCGAGCGCATCGGCAAGTTGCCGCTGGAAAGCATTGCCAGCAACCTCGATGGCACCTTGCGTGACCTGCGTGCCAACCTCAAGACATTCAACGGCCAGACGTTGCCTGGGGTGAAAGCCACCCTCGACGACATGCAGAAGACCTTGAAGACGGCCAACGCGACCATTGCCGATGATTCGCCGGAGCGCGAACGGCTGGGTGAAACACTGGACGAACTGGAGCGCATGTCGCGTTCGCTGCGTGACCTGACCGACTACCTGGGGCGCCACCCCGAGTCGCTGATCCAAGGCCGGCCGAAGGCAGCCGGTGCGCAAGACTTGAGACCTTGAAAGTGAAAGGCCAAAGGAGTGTCAGCTGATGCATCGAGTGCGCAACCTGTGTGGGGCCAGCCTGCTGATCTGGCTGAGCGGCTGCAGCAGTACCCCGAACAACTACCACACCTTGGTCCCGGCTCGGCCGGTGCAAGGGGGTAGCCCGCCTGTGCAGGTGAGCCGGGTCAGCCTGCCGCCGCAAGTGGACCGCCCGCAACTGGTGGTACGCCAGGGCAGCAGCGGCCTGGCCATCCTGGAAACGGAATGGTGGGGCGCCAACCTGGTGGATGAGTTTCGCAGTGCCCTGCAGGACATGCTGGGCGGCCCGGCGCCCGGCACCAGCAGTGTGTTGAGGGTCGATGTGCAGCGCTTCGACAGCGTGCCCGGCCAATACGCCTCGCTCGATACCCTGTGGCGCCTGAAGCGTCCAGGCGAGCCCGAAATCACATGCCGAACGTCGGTTCAAACTGCCGCCGACAACAGCATCAACAACCTGGTCAACGCCCATCAGGCCAACCTGCGCAAGCTGGCCGAGGCGGTGCGGGCAACGGCGGCGCCAGGCAGGTCCTGCCCAAGCTCATGAAGCGGGTGAACCAGGGTACGGGGAGCCCGCATGAAGTTACGCACGAGATTGCTCTGGCTGTTCGTACCGCCTCTGCTGCTGGTGTTGTCGCTCGTCTACTTTGCAGCCCAGGGCATGCTGCTGGCACGGCTGGACAAGCAGGACGAGCGGCTGCTGGTGGCCGAGGCCGAGCGCCTGCGCGCCTTGCTGGGCAACAGCTTCGAGCGTGACGCCAACCGCCTGCGGCAATGGGCGCAGGCAGTTCCGGGGGCGGTGCCGTCGGCATTCCCGCTTGATGCCGCCACGCTGGGACGCAGTGGCTTCGATTTCATCCTTTACTTCGCCAATGGTGAGCAGCGGGTGAGCTGGCGGCCACTGGACCTAGCGTCGCTGGAGCGCCCGGCCGGCGCGCCAGCGCTGAACCTGAAGGCGCTGCATGAGGGCGTCGCCCAACAACTGGCGCGTCTGCTGCAGCCTCAGGATGTGGCGCCGCCCGCACAATTGCTGGCCGTGCTCAGGGTGCCGCTGATTCTGGTCGCCGTGGATACTGCGCGCAGCGGCGACAGGGCCGGTGGTGTGCTGCTGGCGGGAACATTCCTGGACAGCAAGCGCATCGCCATGCTGCAACAGCAGTTGGGCGGTGAACTCACCTGGCTGCCATCGGCCACCGAGCAGCAGCGGCCGGTGCTGCAGGCCGAACTGATGAGCATCGGCAATCGCGAGGTGGTCGATGCCCGCCATCAGAGCATCGACCTGCTGTTCCAGGACAGCCTGGGCGAGCCGCAGCTGCGCCTGCAACTGACCCGCGAGCGCCACCTGTACCTGGAGGGCGAGCAGCAACTCAATGTGTTCCTCGGCGTGACAGGCGGGCTCATCGGCCTGGCCTGGTTGCTAATCTACCTCGCGCTGGACGTCACCTTGCTGCGGCGCATTGCGCGCTTGCATCAGGAGCTTCTGGCCATTGGTCCGACGGCGGCAGGGCGGCGCCTGACCGACGACGGGCGCGATGAGCTGGGCAAGCTGGCGCGCGAAGCGAACCGGGCGCTGGACCGCCTGGAGCAAAGCGAAGCGCGCGACCGGGCGATTCTCGATGCCATGGAAGACGGCTATTTCGAACTCGACGAGCTGGCCAGGATCGAGTCGGTCAACCCGGCTTTCTGCAGGCTGCTCGGTTACCCGGCGGCGCAGGTGATCGGCCGGACCGTGGCCTCTCTGCAGGAAGACCATGAGGCCAGCGCGGCAACGGAACCGGCAATCGCCGAGACCGTACCCGGGGCGCCGCTCTCGGCTCGGCTGCGGCGCGCCGATGGCAGCATCGGCCACTTCGAGACGCAGATCTCCAGGCGCCACAACGCCGGGGGTCGTCTGATCGGCTATCGCGGTATCCTGCACGACGTCAGCGAGCATGTGCTTCATCAACAGCAACTGTTCGAGCTGGCCTACCAGGATGCCTTGACCGGGCTGGGCAATCGCAAGGCGTTCCATGAGGATCTTGCCCGGCACCTGAATGGCGATAGCCTGCCGCTGGCGCTGATCTTTCTCGATCTCGACCGCTTCAAGCGGGTCAACGACCACTTTGGCCACGATATCGGCGATGCCTTGCTGGTGTGCGTGGCCGAGCGCCTGGGCAATGCGCTGCGTCAACCGGCCAAGGCCTATCGCCTGGGGGGCGACGAGTTCACCGTGATCGTCCCGATGACCGAGTTCCAGGCAGCCAATGCGCTGTGTCAGCGCTTGCTCAAGGTGCTGGGCGAGCCGGTCAGTGTCAGGGGGCTGAGCATCGACTTCGTTACACCAAGCATCGGCCTTGCCCTCGCGCCTGCCCATGCCAGCGAGGTGGATGCATTGGTCAAGGCCGCCGATCAGGCGATGTACGAAGCCAAGCGCCTGCGTGGGCGGATCTGCATTTTCCAGCCCGGCGACTAAGTGTCACGTAATGCGCAAATGGCATACGAAAGGCTGGCGTACAGCCAATACTGGGCCAGACTGTTGGAAGCACGCGGCCAATGATGCCGCCGTGGCCCACGGGATGTGGCGGCTTTCGCGACCACGCCTGGCCGCTGAATGCCACAGCTTCCGAGGGGTGTAGATGATCGAGCGCTGTCGTTGCCGGTCTTTGCTGCTGTCGCTCTTCATGCTTCTGCCGCCCGAAAGGGCGATGGCAGAGGCGTTGTGCGGCCAGCTGACCGCTACCGGCAATCCGGAGTATCCACCGTATCTTTGGCGTGACCCGAACAACCCTGACCAGTTGATCGGGGCCAATGCCGACCTGCTCAATGAAGTGGGCAAGGCACTTGGTCTGGAAGTGAAGGTGGTGTACGGCGGGCCCTGGTCAAGGGCGCAGGAGGAGGTGCGCACCGGGCGCATCGACCTGATGGCGGGGTACTTCCTGACTCACGAGCGCCAGCAGCAGATGGACTTCGTCAGCCCGGCGTTCCTGCATGTGCGCAGCGTGGTCTGGGTCCGTCAGGACGGCGGGTTTCCCTATCACGACTGGGCGGACCTCAAGGGCCACAAAGGCGGGACGCTGGTCAGCAACAGCCACGGTCAGCAGTTCGACGACTACGCCAGGGCCAACCTGCAGCTCGAAGCGGTGCCCAGCGCCAGGCAGGCGTTCGAGAAACTGCTGCTCAAGCGCAATGACTACCTGATCTACGAGCAGTACCCCGGGATGGCCCTGGCGGGGACGCAGGGTTGGGATACGCAGCTGAAGGTGCTCGACCCGCCGGTGGCCAGCGAGGGGCTGTACCTGGCGCTGTCGCATCAATCGAAGTGCAACCGGCCAGAGCTGCGCGAGAGGCTGGCGCAAAAAATGAAAGAGCTGGTTGCCGGGCCGGTGCCCGAGCAGCTGGTCGAGAAGAACCTGGAGTTGTGGCGACAGCAGCGGGCGGCAGGGAAGCCTTGAAGGGCCGACTAGCCATCAACTTCCAGCGCCCGCTTGGCTTCGCTGACATTGACTGCACCGGGCAAGGCGACACCGTTCTTGGTCGCCAGAATCTCGGCCATGACGCTGACGGCAATCTCCGCTGGTGTCTTGCTGCCGATGTAGATGCCGATCGGCCCGTGCAGGCGCTGCAGTGAGGCCTCGCTTTCGCCGAAATGCTCGATCAGGCGCTCCCGGCGCGACTGGTTGTTGCGCCGTGAACCGATCACGCCAATGTAGAACGCCGGGCTGTGCAAGGCTTCGAGCAGGGCCAGGTCGTCCAGTTTGGGGTCGTGGCTGAGGCCGACGATACAGCTGCGCAGGTCCGGGTCGAACGCACGCACCACGTCATCCGGCATGCCGACGATCTTCTCCACACCAGCCACGTTCCAGCCATCCATGTATTCCGGCCGCGGGTCACAGACCGCCACCTTGAAGCCATTGAACAGGGCCATGGTCGCCAGGTACTCGGCCAGCACCCCGGCACCGATCAGCAACATGCGATAACCGGGGCCCAGGGTGTTGAGCATGAACCGGCCATCGAAGCCGAACTCCTCCGGTGCGCGGGTGGTGGTCAGGTGTACCTGGCCGCTATCCAGGTCCAGCTCGCGGCGTACCAGGTTGCCGCTGTCCAGCAGTGGCAGCAGTTGCTCCAGGCTTGCCAGCGGCGGGGCGAATTCGAGGATCAGCTCAAGGGTGCCGCCGCAGGGCAGGCCGAAGCGTTGTGCTTCATCGGCGCTGATGCCGTAGCGCACCACCTGCGGCCGGCCCGCTGGCATGCCGTCGCCCTGGTAGGCCGTGGTGTAGCGGTGGATGAGGTCGTCTTCGATGCAGCCGCCAGAGACGCTGCCGACCACCCGGCCATCGCCGCGCAGGGCCATCATCGAGCCTACCGGCCGTGGCGACGAGCCCCAGGTGCGGGCAACGGTGGCCAGCAGCACGCGCTCCCCAGCCAGCAACCAATCACGGGTGGTGCGCAAGACCAGCAGGTCGATGCTTTCCATGGAAGCCTCTTGGACAAACCAGATTCAATCAATATCTGTACCGGAATGTTTCCGGGGGTTTTTGCTCCATGGAGGAAATATGAAA